>JAUSEK010000006.1 GCA_030650275.1 Candidatus Omnitrophota bacterium
AAGGCCGCGGAAGATGTACGTGCGCACGTGGGAAAAAAAATGTTTCATATAAGGAAATTATATTAACATTAAAAGCAGTAGGAAAGTAAGAAATTTTTTGTATAATTATGGAGCCATGGACCGTAAACCATTTGCTCCCAATCTCCATACCCCACAGGACAAATATTCCAAGGAAGAGCTGAATAAACTGGCTTCCAAAGGGTTTTTGGGCAATTTGAAAACAGATTTCAGGGACAATTCCCGGCCGGACCTGGTTTGGGAAGCGGAAGCCATTGCCAAATCCCACGGCATCTACCTGGAATTCAACCGCGCCAAGACCGGCAACGAAAAAGAATGGGTTTACATGGTCCGCATTTCCATTCCCGGCGGCGGCCCGTTAAACCGCGGACAATGGAACGTCATTGATGATCTGACCGAAAAATACACCAGGGACAGCGAAGGCCGCCCTTCCATACGGCTGACCACCCGCCAGAACATCCAGTTCCACTGGATCAAAAAAGAGCATGTGGTTGAGGTGATCAAAACACTGGCCGAATCGGGCTTAAACACCCTCAACGGCTGCGGGGACAATACCCGCAATGTCATGGGATGCCCCCTGTCACGATTTTCCGATGTCTACGATGCCAATGCCATGGCCCAAAAAGCCGGGCTTTATTTCCAATTGCCCCTCGAGCCCTTTATTGAGGTCTGGGCCATTGACCCCAAATACCTTAGAAAGCCCGAAGAATCATTCCAATACGGGCCCAATCTCCTCAACCGCAAGTTCAAGATCGCTTTTTCCGGAGTTGTTAAAGATGAGGCCACCGGTCATCTGGTCGCAGACAATTGTGTGGAAGCCCTGACCCATGACCTGGCTGTAGTGCCAGTGATTGAAAGTAATGCCTCCGCCAAAGGCGGATCCGCCTTCGGCGGAAAATTCCAGATCTACGTGGGCGGCGGCCAGGGCGAACGCAACGGCAAACCATCCATGGCTTGTTTAGGCAAACCCCTGGGCATCGTGGATAAAAACCGTTTGTTTAAAACTTTGGATGCCGTGGTCCAGGTCCACCAGGAATGGGGCGACCGCGAGAACCGCGTCTGGGCCCGCCTCAAATACGTCATCAAAAAGATGGGGGCCGCCTGGTACCGCGAACAGGTGGAAAAAAAGCTTGGCTTTAAATTGGAACCACCAAACCCCTCTTTGGATCCCGGAGCCAGACATATGCATCATGGCTGGTTCAAACAGGCGACCAACGGGCTTTGGTCTTACGGTGCTTTTATTGAGAACGGCCGCCTGATCGACTCGGGCCCCAACGGCAAACTCAAGTCCATGTGCCGGCATTTGGTGAACAGGTACCCGGTGGAACTCCTCATCACCCCCAACCAGGACGCCCTTTTCTCTAATATACCCGAGGCCTCAAAGAAAGAATTTGAAGCTGATCTGGCCAAATTCGGATTCGGCAAGCGCAACGGCAAGGCCTATTCCACCCTGCGCCTGCTTTCAGGGGCCTGTGTGGGCCGCGACACCTGCCGTTTGACATACACGGATTCGGAGAAATTTGAACCTTTTTTGATCGATGAACTGGAGACCTTGGGCTGGGGGGAACTGGCAGAGTCCATCGGTATTACCGGCTGTGAACGGCAATGCTTCCGGCCTGCCACCAAAACCGTGGGGTTGGTCGGCTCCGGATTAAACCGCTACCAATTGAAGTTAATGGGGACCGAAGATGCCAGGCACCAGGGATTGTCCCTTGTTTCCCCGGATGGCAACGATATTTACTTAAGGTCCATCCCCCGCGAGCGGGTAGCGGCTGTCTTGGATGCGCTTTTCAAATTCTGGAAGGCCAAAGCCAAACCCGGAGAAGACCTGGGTTATTTTAACCGCCGCATCGGCATGGAAGGCCTCATCAGCCACTTCAAAGAGAACCCCATTACCGCAGACCTGATGGCCAAACCCTTCCCGGCCGACTGCATTATTGAATAAAAAGGGGACACTTTAAAGTGTCCCCTTTTTACCTTATAAAAATGCTTAACCCTTGCTCTCGCAAGGGTTTTTGTGCTTCTTTGAATCAATAAAAAGCAGATTTAGATCAAGACACTCGCTTCATCCCAAGCGAAAGTGGCCTCGTCTTCTTTATCAGCCCTCTGATTCGACTGTTCATTATGCGGACCGATCATGGCTAACCTCCTCCTCTTCCTTACGACAACATGGTTCTGCCCCAATAAGGGTAAAGATAATATACCTTACTTTTAAAAAAATGCCAGTGTTTTTTTATGAAGGGGTTTTTGGGGGGAAAGCGCTGAAATTTGATTAAATGGCGGACAACATGCCGGTAACGCGGTCGAATTTCTCCCTTGGCTTGTCTGATTTCGCCCCGCGTGCGATCTCCGCGGCATCGATCTTCTTCCAATCCGCGAAAGTGACCACCCGGACCTGTTTTTCCTTTAAAAAAGCTATGACTTCCTGGGTGCTTGGCCTTTCGCACGGTTTTAACCGGTCCAAATCCTCCAGTAAACTCTTGACCGTGTCTTCGCTGTCCGGTTTATTGGTGCCGATAACGCCTGTGGCGCCTCTTTTGATCCATCCGGCCGCGTATAAACCGGCCAATGCCTTCCCGGGATCCATGACCCGGCCATTTTGGTTGGGAATAATACCCGCTTGGTCAGAAAAAGGCAGGCCTTTTATGGGAATACCGCGATAACCGACGCTGCGAAAGAAGATCCCGCAGTCAATTTCCTCAAATTTGTCTGTGCCGCTCACTTTTTGTCTGCCCGGATCCCCCACCAGGCGGTTCATCTCAAATTTTACCCTCTGGACACGGCCTTGACCAAGGAGCGCCACCGGGCTTTTGAAAAAATGCAGGACAAACTTGCGTTTGCGGCCCTGGGGCTGCAGAGTCGTAAAATGCTGAAGGATCTCAAAATTCTTCTTACGGGCCGCATGGGCCGGGTCTTCCATCTCTTTTTGGCTTGCTTCGTTCAATTTCAGGTCTTGGGGATCTAAAACGGGGTAACAATCGGCCAATTCCCCCATTTCCCTGATCTCGGGAGGGGTAAAAGCGGCCTGGACCGGGCCGCGGCGGCCATACATATGGACTTCCCTGATCCTGCTTTCAGCCAGGACCTCCAAGGCCTGCCGGCTGATATCGGTTTTCTTCAATTCATCCGCGCTTTTACATAAAATGCGGGCCACATCCATGGCCACATTGCCCTGCCCCACGATCACGGCCACGTCATGGGAAAGATCAAAATGATGGTCCTGAAAATCCGGATGGCTATTGTACCAGGCCACGAATTCAGTGGCTGTGTAACTCCCCGCCAGACCCTCCCCCTCAATACCCAAATGCCTGTCTGCCTCGGCACCAACGGCAAAAATGAGGGCATCATAAAACTTCTGCAGTTCAGGGACCGTGATGTCCTTGCCCACGGTCACATGGCCTAAAAATGTAAAATGGGGATTTTGGGCGGTCTTTTCAAAGACCTTGGTGACGTTCTTGATCTTGGGATGGTCCGGGGCAACGCCGTAACGCACTAACCCGTAAGGCACGGGCAATTTTTCAAACATGTCCACTGTGATATGTAAGGGCGGGGCATGCCCCGCCCCTACTTTAAACAATTCTTCCGCCAGATAAAATCCGCTGGGCCCGCTGCCGATGATCGCCACCCTGAAAGCGCGTTGCAACACATTCACCTTTTGAATTCGGTTGCCAATACCAAATGTTTGATCCCGGCCTTGGATGCCGCGTCAATGACCTGCACCACGTAATCGTATTTGACGTTGCGGTCGCCGTTGATAATGATCGCGGAATTCTTATTAGCCTTGACCAATCCCCGCATCTTGAAGCGCAGCAGGTCGCGGTCCAGTTTGAGGTTATATTTCTGGTTTTCCAGATAGACCTCCCCGGCCGCACTGACCATGACATTGATATCTTTTGTTGCCAGGGGCTGGGGATTGTTAGACACCTGCGGCAGGGCGATCTTGATGCTGGAGCGGTAGATCAACGGTGTCGTCACCATAAAAATGATCAAAAGCACCAGAATAACATCGGTGAACGGCGCTATGTTGATATCGGCGATGAGTTTGGAATTGCGGGGGCGGAGTCTCATTTCTTTTTCATACAAATAACATCCAGCAATTCGGAAGCCGCCAATTCCATATCCACGACAAAATTGTCAACCTTACGCATAAAATAATTGTACGCGACCACCGCCGGGATGGCGACAAAAAGCCCGGCCGCGGTGCAGATGAGCGCCTCGGAAATGCCGGTGGTCACGACTTCCATGCCGCCGGAACCGGCCTTGCCGATGTCCGCGAAAGCGCGCATGATGCCCAGCACCGTGCCGAAAAGCCCGACATACACGGCCGTACCGCCGATGGTCCCCACAATACTGGTGAAACGTTCGAGTTTGACCGTTTCCACGGTGATCTCCCGTTCCATGGCATTGGAGATCACCTTTTCATCATGACCCTTGAGCGTTAAGCCCGCCAAAGCCACATTGGCATACGGAGTATCTGCCTGACGGCAACTATCAATGGCCCCGGACGTCCGCCCTGATCCATATTCCTGGCGTATATGTTCCATCAGCGCTGGCCTGGAAACCCGCGAACGGCGCTGATAATACAGCATCCGTTCAATAATAACGGCCAAAGACAGGACCGAACAGAACGCCAGCAGATAAATGGTGAAGCCGCCGGCACCAATGAGCTCAAAAATATTTTTATCCTTAAACATGGGGGGATTGGATCCTTCGACTTCGCTCAGGATGACCACTGATGTAAAACTTAGAGGTCATTTTATCCTAACCCTTTCTAGAAAACAAGGAAAATACAGGAATACAGGAATTCACCCTTGACTTAAATTCGTCTTTTGTTAATCTGGAGGCATGGTCATTGCCGTCCCTAAAGAAATCCATCCGGGAGAAACCCGGGTATCGTTCATCCCTCCTTCCGTTGACCGTTTGGTCAAAAAAGGAGCTGTGGTATCTGTTGAAACCGGTTTAGGCCAAAGCATCGGCGTCTCCGATGAAGAATACAAGAAAGCTGGTGCTTCTGTAACTTCAGACCGCCGGACTTTGCTTGCCTCGGCTGATATTGTCCTTCGCCTGCGCAAACCCCCTGTCCAGGAGATCAGCTGGCTTAAAAAAGGGTGTTTGCACATCAGTTTTTTGGACCCCTTCAATGAAAAACAACTCGTGGATGCTCTGGCCTCCGGCGGCATCAGCGCCATTTCCATGGAAATGATCCCCCGCACCACCCGCGCGCAAAAGATGGATGCTTTGAGTTCACAGGCCAACCTTGCCGGATATGTCATGGTCATCCTCGCGGCCGAGCGTCTCCCCAAAATTTTCCCCATGCTCATGACCCCGGCCGGGACCATTTCTCCGGCGCGCGTCTTTATCATCGGTGCGGGCGTTGCCGGTTTGCAGGCCATTGCCACGGCCAAACGGCTGGGTGCCCGCGTCGAGGCCTTTGACACCCGGCCCGTGGTCAAGGAACAGGTGCAGTCCTTAGGGGGAAAATTTGTTGAGATCGACCTAGGGGACACCGGTCAAACCTCCCAGGGATATGCCAAAGCATTGACCCTGGAACAATTGGAAAAACAGCGTCAGGGTATGGCCAAGGTCTGTTCGCAATCAGATGTGGTCATCACCACGGCCCAGTTGTTCGGCCGCAAAGCGCCTGTTGTTGTGACCAAGGACATGATCGCCCAGATGAAAGCCGGCAGTATCATTGTAGATATGGCGGTCGAAAGCGGCGGTAATGTGGAGGGCTCCAAAGTTAATGAAGAGGTCGTCACCGCCAATGGCGTGCGCATTTTGGGACCCGGCAATCTGCCCGGTCATGCCGCTGTCCACGCCAGCCAGATGTATTCCGCTAATCTGCACAATCTCCTGGAAGAATACTGGAACAAGGACACTAAAATTTTTGATCTGAATACCGAAGATGAGATCATTAAGGGTTGCTTAGTCACCCACGCGGGCAAGATCGTCAACCCCATGCTGATCAAATAAGAATTCCCTCCCCCTTGTGGGGAGGGTTAGGGAGGGGGAACATGGAACTCATCTATCTACTTTTTATATTGACCCTCTCGGTTTTTCTGGGCTTTGCGCTCATCTCCCGCGTTCCCCCGCTTTTGCATACCCCGCTGATGTCGGAAGCCAATGCCATTTGCGGGATCATCATCATCGGTGCCTTGATCGCGGCCGGCGCTGATGCCAACAGCACGCTGACCATTATTTTAGGAACATCGGCCGTGGCCCTGGCCGCCTTTAACGTGGTCGGCGGTTATTTGGTCACGGAACGCATGCTGAAAATGTTCAAGAAAAAGGACATTAAATGAGCGAGGTTGTCGTCAATTTCATCTATATCATCAGTTCCGTCCTGTTCGCCTTTGGATTAAAATTTCTGGGCTCCCCTGTGTCCGCCCGCAAAGGCAATATGCTCTCCGCCGCAGGCATGTTTTTGGCCATTGCCGCCACCCTGACCAGCGGGCAACTTAGTTTTCAATGGATCCTCATCGGCATCATCATCGGGGGCGGTTTGGGGACCCTGGTCGCTTTTAAAGCGGCCATGACCCAGATGCCGGAAATGATAGCGCTTCTGCATGGATGCGGGGCCCTGGCCAGTGTTTTTGTCGGCTGGAGCGCTTATCATGTGCACGGCGCTGTTGACCTGACCAATGTCATCACGCTTTACATATCCATCGTCATCGGCGGCCTGACCTTTACCGGAAGCATCATCGCATGGGGAAAACTGAGCGGACGGATCCCCGGAAAACCCATTTTATTTACCGGCCAGCGTTTATTGAACATGGCCTTGATATCAGCGATCCTCATCCTGGGCGTCCTGTTCATCATGGCCCCCGGCCGTTACGACCTCTTCCTGATCATTTTAGGGTTGTCCGTGTTTTTCGGCATCTTTCTGGTCATTCCCATCGGCGGTGCGGACATGCCAGTGGTCATCTCGGTCTTGAACAGCTATTCCGGGATCGTGGCCTGCACCACGGGTTTTGTCATCCATAATACGCTGTTGATCGTGGTGGGCGCTTTGGTGGGGGCCAACGGGATCATCTTGAGCGTCATCATGTGCAAGGCCATGAACCGCTCGATCGTCAACGTCATTTTCGGGGCTTTCGGAACAGTGGTCAAAAAGAAAGCCGACGGCGAAAAAAAAGAGGCCAAAGCGGTTTCTGTTGAGGATGCTTTTCTGGTATTGGAGAATGCCAAATCCGTGGTGATCGTGCCCGGTTACGGCCTGGCTGTGGCGCAAGCCCAGCACGCGGTGCGCGAATTGAGCGAATGGCTAGAGAAAAACGGCTGCGACGTCAAATTTGCCATCCATCCGGTCGCGGGACGCATGCCCGGACACATGAACGTATTGCTCGCCGAAGCCAACATTTCCTATGACCAGTTGATGGAAATGGACGCCATTAACCCGCTCATGGAAAATGTGGATGTGGCCATCGTGATCGGTGCCAATGACGTGGTCAACCCGGCCTCCCGCCATGACAAAAGCAGTCCCATTTACGGCATGCCCATCATCAACGCGGACAAGGCCAAGACCGTGTTCGTGCTCAAACGTTCAATGGCAACCGGTTTCGCGGGAATTGAGAATGAATTGTTTTATTACGACAATACGCGGATGATCTTCGGCGACGCCAAACAAACCGTTCAGGCCCTGGTCGCGGAATTTAAGGAAGCAGCAAAATAAAATCCCCGTTTTGATTTTCTTTGACAGCCATAATACCTTTTGTTACATTAATGTCATCAAGCGCCCCTTCCCCAGACGCGTTAGCACTTAACCCATATTATCCGTCATATCGCCGTAGCATCCGGTAGCTCCCCACTACTTTCGCCGACGGAAAAAGCGAAAGGAGTTTGTATGTTCGTCATAGACGACGCACGCCGGGAATATATGTCCCGGCAAATCGGAGACCTCGGGAAGAATATTCTAACAGCGGCAGTAGCAAGTTACTTCTTTGAAAAATTCTCATTGTTAATGCGTTTTGGCCTGTGTATACTTGGTCTTGGGTTTATGGTCGCTGGCGTCTTGATCCAACCTTCCAAAAAAGGAGCATAAATATGATGGTTCTCGCAACACTAACCTTGCTTCTTATTTTTTGTGTAGGCCTTGTCGTTTATTCGGAGCATAACAAAAAACGGATCTCTCATTAACGAAGGAAACAAATAATGGAAGCTATCATCATTGTTGCCATTGCCGGAATTGCCGGTCTTATTGTTATTCTCTTAAGCCAGCACAATCGCAAACAGCAACATCAGCCAACGCATAAATAAACACCCTTCGTTTACACAAAAAAGGGGACACTTTATGGTGTCCCTTTTTTATCTATTTTGCGCGAAATAATTCAGGTTACGGTGGGCTACTTAATTTATGGTTTGGGGCCGATCATGTCCTGCGGACGGACGATGCGGTCAAACTCTTCGGATTTAAGCAAACCCAGCGCAACAACGGCTTGTTTGAGGGTCATGCCTTCGGCAAGGGCTTTTTTGGCGACCTTGGCCGCGTTATCATAACCGATATGCGGATTCAAAGCGGTCACGAGCATGAGCGAATCGTCGAGATGCTTTTGGATATTGGCGCGGTTGGGCTCAATGCCGACAACGCAATGGTCGGTGAAACTGGCACAGGCATCACCCAGCAAACGGATGGAATTCAAGACATTAAAAATAGTGACCGGTTTGTAGACGTTGAGTTCAAAGTTACCGCTGGCGCCGGCAAAGGTGACGGCCGTGTGATTGCCGAACACCTGGACACAGACCATGGTCATGGCCTCGCATTGGGTGGGGTTGACCTTGCCCGGCATGATGGAACTTCCCGGTTCATTTTCCGGCAAATGCAATTCCCCTATTCCTGAACGCGGCCCCGAACCCAACCAACGAACGTCATTGGCGATCTTTATAAGCGATACGGCCAAGGTGTTCAAAGCACCGCTCAATTCCACCAGAGCATCCTGGCCTGCCAGGGCCTCAAATTTATTACGGGCTGTTTTAAAGGGCTTGCCGGTGATCTGCGCGATCTTTTCAGCTGATTTGACGGCAAACTGTGGATGGGTATTAAGCCCGGTCCCGACGGCAGTCCCGCCCAAAGCCAATTCATACAAACGCGGTAAAGCCGCGTCGATGCGCTCCAGACCATTGGTCAATTGCTGGACATAACCGGAAAATTCCTGCCCCAACGTCAGCGGGGTCGCGTCCATCAAATGGGTGCGGCCGATCTTGATGATGTCTTTGAATTCCACGGATTTTTTTTGCAAAGCATCGCGCAATTTTTTGACCATGGGGACCAAACGCCGGTGAATATCTTCCAGCGCGGCGATGTGCATGGCTGTCGGAAAGGTATCATTGGAGGACTGGGCCTTGTTGACATCATCATTGGGATGGATGGGTTTTTTACTGCCCATGACCCCGCCGGCGATCTCAATGGCGCGGTTAGCAATGACTTCATTGGCGTTCATGTTCATCTGGGTGCCGCTGCCGGTCTGCCAGACGACCAAAGGAAAATGCGCGTTAAGCTTGCCTTCAATGATCTCGTCCGCGGCCTGAACGATCAACCTTGCCTTATCCGCGGATAAAAGCCCTAATTCCTGATTGACCAGAGCCGCGGCTTTTTTCAAGATCCCGAAAGCCCGGATGAATTCCGGCGGGAATTGGTCTCCCCCGATCTTGAAATTCTCCAAAGCCCGCTGAGTCTGGGCGCCCCAGTATTTGTCCGCCGGGACCTTCACTTCCCCCATGCTGTCCGTTTCAATGCGAAAACTCATCATCACTCCTACTTGATCGGCATAACACCGGCCAGGTCGCCGATGACATTGGTTAATTCTGAATTGGCAGGCACCACGATCTTGCTATTGTGGGCCAGGGCCTTTTCAACCGCTTCCAATTTACGCAGCACCTGCGCGTTGCCCACGAAATATTTCTGGGCCGCTTCATTGACCAATTGGATGGCCTGGGCTTCGCCCTGGGCCTCCAAAATACGGGCCTGTTTGATGCCTTCGGCTTTCTTGATCTCGGCGCGTTTTTGACCGTCGGCAACGGTCTCGGCGGCAGTGGCATAATCAATGGCCGCGATCTTCTCGTTCTCCGCCTTGACCACCTTATTCATGGTTTCCTGCACGTCCTTGGGCGGATCAATTTCCTTTAATTCCGTGCGCACGATATCCAATCCCCAGTTCGCGGTCTCGCGCCCCAAAATGGTGTGCAATTCCGTATTGATACGGCCGCGTTCGCTGTTGGCGCTTTTAAGGGTCATGGTGCCGATGATATTGCGCAAGGTCGTACGCGCCAGATTGACGATCTGCCATTGATAATTGCCGACATTGTACTGGCAGTTTTTTACATGCTGTTCATCGGGCTTGACCTTGAAATACACCTGCGCGTCAACCTTGGCATTCAGATTGTCGTTGGTGATGATCTCCTGCGTTTCCGCGTCCACCAGCTGTTCGGTGATGTTGATCTGGTACATGTTCTCAACAATGGGGATGATCCAATTAAAACCCGGAGAGGCAAAACGCAGGTATTTACCGAACCGTTCCACCAGACCGCGATGCGTCGGGCGCACGATGCGTATGCCCATGAAGAAAACAATAACGGCGAAAATGATCAAAAAATAAAAATTCTCCATACTTCCCCCTCCCTAACCCTCCCCACAAGGGGGAGGGAACGTCCTAACTGTTTAATAAATAATGCGTCAACAGCCGCACCCCGGCGCCGGTGGCCCCGTGGCCGTAATACATCCGGCAGGGACCCTCGACGTAGGCGCTGCCGGCAATGTCCAGATGCGCCCAGGGCGTGTCATTGGTGAATTGACGGAGGAATTCCGCGGCCGTGCACGCGCCCGCGCCCCGCACCGAACTGGTGTTCTTCAGATCCGCGATGGGCGATTTGATATAATTTTTGAGTTCCGGATAAACAGGCAGGCGCCAGGCGCGGTCATCCGTATCATTGGAAGCCCGCACCAGAGAACGGGCCAGGTCATCATTGTTGGAAAAAAGACCTGAATAATCAAAACCCAAAGCCACCACACAAGCGCCGGTCAGGGTGGCCATGTCGATCATCGTCGCCGGTTTATAATTCTTGACCACATAAGCAAAAGCATCGGCCAGCACCAGGCGGCCTTCGGCATCGGTATTGCCGATCTCAACGCTTTTGCCGGCATAACCGGTGATCACATCCCCCGGTTTGTACGCCCCGGAACCGATGGCGTTTTCGGCAATGCTCAAAACGAACAAAAGGTTTTTCCTGATCCCCAAGGCCAAAACGTTTTTGAGGATACCGCACACAGCGCCCGCGCCGCTCATGTCGATCCTCATGGTCTCAATATGATTGCTGGATTTGAGATTTAAACCGCCGGTGTCAAAGGTCATGCCCTTGCCGATGATGGCGGTGTACGGTTGACCTTTAGGACCGCCGTGGTATTTGACAATGATGAGTTTCGGCTCCTTGCGGCTGCCCTGGTTGACGGCCAGATGAAAATTCAACCCGTGGCGCTTGAGTTCTTTTTCATTAAGGACCTGCAGGGACGCATTCTTCTTTCCCTTGATCAGCCCTCTGACGGTTTTTTCCAAATATTGGGAAGTCACGGTATCGGCATTGTCATTGATCAGATCACGGGTCAGGCGCACGCCTTCGCAAATGGTCACGGCCTGGCGCAGCGCCTTGCTTTCAGGAACAGCAATAATGATGTGCTTATTTTTGAAGGTCTTGTCATCCTTGGGCCTACTCTTGTATTTGTCCCAGACATAGGTGCCGATGCTGATGCCGTCAATAATGGCCTTGACCGTGTTCTCATCAGAGGCGTGGGGCACCACTTCAACGGTCCTGGCGGATTTGATATAAGGCGACAACAGCGCCTTGCGGGTATTGACGCGCACTTCGGTCAACGACAATTTCTGTGTCTTGCCTAAACCGACGAACAAGGACAACCTCTTGCCCTCCAGGATGGGGAAAACTTCCCCTTTCTCCAGTTCTTTTTTCAAACGGGGATGTTTTTGGCCGGCGGTCAGCAAAATGACCGCGGCGTCTTTATTGAATTTTGCTTTGGGGATAAATGAGATCACAAAACGCTCCTTCTCAAATTAGTGTACGGGGGGGCATGCCCCGCCCCTACGTTATCTTTTCTCTAGCGGCACATAATCATGCTTGGGCTCGCCGGTGTAGATCTGGGACGGACGGCCGATCTTGGTGGCGGGGTCTTCGATCATTTCTTTCCAATGCGCGATCCAGCCGGGCATGCGGCCGATGGCGAACATGACCGGGAACATCCTAAGCGGTATGCCGATGGCCCGCAAAATGATGCCGCTGTAAAAATCCACGTTCGGATAAAGCTTGCGCGAAATAAAATATTCATCTTTGAGCGCGGCCTCTTCCAGGCGTTTGGCGATGTCCAAAAGCGGATCATGGATGCCGAGTTTATTGAGAAGTTCGTCGGCCTTTTCTTTGATGATCCTGGCGCGCGGATCAAAATTCTTGTACACGCGGTGGCCGAAACCCATGAGCCGAAAACCACTGGCCTTGTCCTTGGCCCTGGCCACGTATTTGTCCACCCCGCCGCCGTCGGCATGGATGTCCTGGAGCATTTCAATGACCGCCTGGTTGGCCCCGCCGTGCAGAGGCCCCCACAAAGCGCAGATGCCGGCGGAAATGGACGCGTACAAATTTGCGTGGGAAGAGCCCACCAGACGCACCGTTGATGTGGAGCAATTCTGCTCATGGTCGGCGTGCAGGATCAAAAGGACCCGAAGCGCCTGCACGACCTCATCAACGATCTGATAAGATTTGGTGGGTGAAGAGAACATCATGTTCAGAAAGTTGGGAACATATTTCAGGTCATGGCGCGGATAGACGAACGGTTCGCCGATGGACTTTTTATAGGAAAAAGCGGAAATGGTGCGCACCTTGGACAAGAGCTGGACCGCGATGCGGTCAATGTCCCCTTTGTTGGGGTTTTCCTTGATCATGGTGGGGTAATACGCGGACATGGAACAGACCATGGCCGACAGGATGGCCATGGGGTGCGCGCTCGAGGAGAACGCGTTGAAAAAATTCTTCATGTCCTCATGGATCATGGAATGTTCATTGAAAGCGCTGGAAAAAACGTCGACTTCCTTCTGGGTGGGCAAATGACCGTAGATCAAAAGGTAGGCGGTCTCCACAAAGGTGGACTTTTCCGCCAATTGTTCAATGGGAATGCCGCGGTAACGCAGGACCCCTTTGTCTCCGTCCAGATACGTGATGGCGCTCTTGCAGGAGCCCGTATTACCGAAACCCGGGTCCATGGTGATATACCCGGTGGCGGCGCGCAGTTCGGCGATATCAATGGCTTTCTCACCCTCGGTGCCGACAATGACCGGGCAATCCAGCTTTTTCCCGTCGATATTCAAAGAGATCCGTTCAGACATGTCTATCCCCTCCTTAAGGCACGTTATGGACAAACATCATATCATATATTCGGGGTCCAAGACAACCGCTTTGACTAAAAGGTCCACGATCTTCTTGACGGCCTGGCCGCTGTCCTCGTTCTCAACGAGATCCAGATCGATATCAGACGCGTTAAAACGGTTTTCCCCGACATTGACCACAAAGGTGCGGTTAGGATAATTGAGCGTTTTGAGCAACCCCAATTCATGATCATCAATGTCCGTAATGCTGGTGATGAGGACCAGCCCCGCGTCCGTCATCAAATGGGCCAATTCCCCCAATTGCTGCAAATGTTCAAACTTACCCAAAACCTTATCTTTGGAGTCCTGGGAAGCCAAAGCCAGCTGGTTGGAAACGCCGAGAAAATATACAAACTTGCCTAAATTGGACAGCTTTTCCTCAAGGTCCTTGGCAATGCGTTGTTTACCGGCATCAACCTTACCGGTAATGAGGATGAACGCGCTTTTATGTCCGTATTTCCGGGCGCGGTCATCCGGTGTTATCTGACTGCGCTCCCACCCATACTCGCGCTTGCGGATGTGTTCTTTCAATGAAGAATCACTGTCAAAAACAGGAGCCAGAATGATGCCGCCTCCGGCGATCTCGTATTGGTCCACGAGCACAAAACGGCCTGTGGCCGCGATGTCATTGGCAAGGTCAAAGGCCACGGGTTTCATGGCCTCAAAAACGCATTCCCCGACCTCGTGACGGTCCACATAAGATTTCTGGCTGGAGACCAATTCCGCGGCGTTAAGGACATGGAGGATCTGCGAAACAACTACCGGCACTTGCTGGCTGGCGATCTTTAACTTATAGACCTTGCCCTGCACCAGCGGCTGTTTGCCCATCCAGAACACATTGGCCTTGAATTTCTGGCTGACCTGCGGCAATTTTTCCGACGCCTTGACCATGACCTCGCCGGGACGTATGTAAAACTCGGTGTCCATGGTCAGACCCGCGGACTGTCCGGCAAAGGCCTCCTGACGGACAGGACCGTTAAAATATTCCACGGATCTGACGCGGTTCTTTTTTCCCGACGGCCAAAAGACCACCTCATCTCCCGCCCGCACGGTCCCGGACTCGACGCGTCCGGCAATGATACGCCGCTTGTCCCCCTCTTCGGTGAACTTATAAATATCCTGGACCGGCATGCGGAACACCTGCGTGTGCAAAGGGGCCTGTTTTGGAAAACTATCCAGAACTTCCAGAATATTCGGCCCCCTATACCACGGCATGTTCTTTGAGGCAACGGCCACATTGTCGCCGTGAAAAGCCGCGATAGGAATGAAACTCTGGGGCTTCAGGTCGATTTCGTGGAGGAATTTGGTGTAATCGGCCTTGATCTGTTCAAAGACCTTTTGGTCATACTGGACCAGGTCCATTTTGTTGACGCACACGGCCACATTCTTGATCCCCAAAAAACGCATCACATAGCCATGACGCCTGGAATTTTCCTTAATGCCTTCATGGGCATCGATGACCAACAAGGCCGCTTCGGCGCGGGCCGCTCCGCTGATCATATTTTTTAAGAACTCGATATGACCCGGCGCGTCAATGATGATGTAATCACGCTTGGCGGACTTGAAAAAACTGCGGGCCGTGTCAATGGTGATGCCCTGGGCCTGCTCGTCTTTGAGCGCGTCGAGCAAAAAGGCATACTCAAAGGGCTTGGCATTGCGTTCGCATTGCTTTTTGACCGCTTCCACCTTACCCTCGGGCAAGGAACCGGTATCGGCCAAAAGACGGCCGACCAGCGTGCTTTTGCCGTGGTCCACGTGGCCAACGATCACCACATTCATCTGTTCACGTTGAGTATTCATAGTCACCGTCGTAAGGGCGGGTCCTGTCTTCGGTCACCCCCGTCCGTGCTCGCACCAGCTGCGCGCGGCCGGGGGGCCCCCACCTCAGCCACCCGCACCACGCATAACCTTTACATGTATCCTTCTCGCCGTAAGGTTTCCAAACCGCCGTTGTCTTCCTTGTCCTGGGCGCGGCCGGAGCGCTCGGCGATGTTCTTGAACTTGCCTTCCCTTAACTCTTTGACAATATCCGCCACGTTCTTGGCCTTGGAATCCACGGGGAACGAGCATGGATAGCACCCCAGCGATCTGTAGCGTTTGCCATCACCCTGGTCAAAATACAATTTGGTGATGGGAACATTTTCCCGCTCAATGTATTCCCAAATATTCAATTCCGTCCAGTCCAGCAAAGGATGCACACGGATATGCGTGCCCGGCGCGAAATCGGTCTTGAACTGGTTCCACAATTCCGGCGGCTGGTCTCCCACGTCCCAGTCGCTGTTGCGGTCGCGGGGAGAAAAATAGCGTTCTTTGGAACGGCTCCCCTCCTCGTCCGCCCGCGCGCCCACGATGACACCGGTATAGGGTTCAATGTTAGTATCTGTTTCATATTGGCCGGTCTTATGGTTGAGCCGTTTGCGCGGCCAGGCACCGGAAAGCGTGTTTTTAAGCGCGTCGGTCTTCAGGGCCTTGCAGCAGGCGATGCGGTCAATGGCGCCGTCGGGAAATGTCTTTTTGGCTTTGAGCGCTTCGGTGTTCTGGCCTACGATCATGTTCAACTTGAACTTCATGGCCAGTTCATCGCGGTACTGGATCATTTCCGGGATCTTGTAATTGGTATCAATGTGCACCAGCGGAAAGGGCACGTGGCCAAAGAAGGCCTTGCGCGCCAGCCACAAAAGCACGGTCGAGTCCTTGCCGATGGACCAGAGCATGACCAGCGACTTGAACTCGCGATACGCCTCGCGCAAAATATACACGCTCTGCGATTCCAAAGCGTCCAGTTTGTCTATCGTCTTATTCATACCATCACACCTCAAAGGTAGCACCTGCCTTCTCCGAAGAAGGCAGGTGCTACCTTTATTTCTTGTGCAAACCGCATTCCTTCTGTTCCGGCTGTTCCCACCACCAGCGGCCGGCACGGATATCTTCGCCGGGTTTGATGGCCCGGGTGCAGGGCGCACAGCTGATGCTGACAAAACCTTTGGCATGCAAAGGATTGACGTCCACCTTGTTCTTTTTAATGTAATCGCGCACCTGGTCCAAAGACCAATCAACAAGCGGATTGATCTTTATTTTCCCATTGACCTCGTCCCACTCGAAGATCGTGGCTTCCGACCGGGTCAGGGATTGCGAACGCCGCAGGCCCGTGATCCAGGCATCCGCGTTGGACAAAGCCCGGCGCAGGGGCTCCACCTTGCGCACCCCGCAGCATGTCTTGCGGTTCTCAACGCTTTCGTAAAATAAATTGATGCCCTTGGCCGCAACCATTTCTTCAACGGCCTTGGTATCTGGATAATAGATCTTGAACGTCACCTGACTGTACCTTTTTTGCGTCTTGGCTAAAAGGTCATAGGTTTCCTGATAGAGACGGCCGGTGTCCAGGGTAAATATTTCAATGCCCGGCGCCACGCGGGCGATCATGTCCGTAATGACCTGGTCTTCCTCACCCAAACTGGTGGCAAAAACAACCCTGTTGCCAAAGGTCTTGAATGCCCATTGAATGATCCCCTGGGCATCAAGACCCTTGGTCGCGCTGATCAATTCCGGTATTTTCTCTTTAAATGTCATAACTCACCGTTTTTGATTGGCTCATGTGCTTGTTACGTATGTCCTCAAAATTGATGCCTTCCAGGGCATGGTTCACAGATGTCTGCACCTCCTGCCACATGGCATCCATCACATGCCCTTTAGTTTTGGGCACGGCTTCTGAAAAACCAAGACCGCCAAAATGCCTGACGATATCGCTCAATTTAACATCAGCGGGCTTTTTAAGCAAAACATAACCACCGTTTTTACCTCGGATGCTGTCCACATACCCTGACTCTTTCAAATCGATCAAAATGTGCACCAGAAATTTCATGGGGACCTTCTGACGCTTGGCGATCTTTTGGGCCTGCAAAGGTGTGGTGACCGGCCAATGCAAGGCCAGTTCCAGAATGGCGCGGCAGGCATAATCTATTTTAGCGGAGATCTTCATGGCTATTCCCCTTAAATTTCATAATCCGCCATAACACGCCCTATTTTAACATGCTCCCAGGCCCGTTCATGAAAATAATACAGGACCAATTTCGTAAAAAGCTCCACGAATCCAATGGAAAGGGCGATGTGTAATTTATGCGTGATGAGCCAGGAGATCAGGATGGTATCCATGGTCCCGGTCATGCGCCAGGAAGCGGCTTTGGCCATGCTTCGCCATTTCTTGTCTCTGACGATAAGGTTATTTTTCATATAAACCCCCGGAAACTTTTTTAATCATTACTAAGTTAATCATGTAAGTAAGTATATACGATAAAAAAATTTTGTCAACTATTTTTTGACATCAGCTTCTCTATCACCTTGACCGTGCCTGAAGGCATGGGGTATTGAACAAAATCGCGGGACAAAACCCACCGATGGGTCTGATCAGTTCCGGGTAAAGATGCTGTTTCAGCCGCCCATACGGACAATTTCACCCGGAAGGTCGTATAAAAATGCCGCACGTCAAAAAGATGCCGGGCATCTACAATTTTAATTCCCAACTCCTCTTGTATTTCCCGGCTAAGGGCTTCCCGCGCGCTCTCCCCTTTTTCCAACTTACCCCCGGGGAATTCCCACAAGTCTGCGAGCAGTCCTTTGGACGGCCGTTTCTGGATAAAAAATTTGCCCTTGTGACGAATGACCGCGATCACCGTTTCAATGTCCTTGATGATCTTTTGTTTTGGCTTGGGGATGATCTCCTGTTTGCCTTTGGTATAAGCTGAGCAATACGGGCGCACCGGACATAAAAGACACAAGGGCTCTTTGGACCGGCACACCAAGGCGCCCAATTCCATCAGCGCCTGGTTAAAATCACCGACACCCTTGCGGGGCAAAACTTTTTCTAAGAACGCGGTAACTTTTTTATCCTGTTGCGTGTCCGCCTCACCGGGCAAAGCCAAAAGCCGCATCACTACCCGGCGGACATTGGCATCAATGATGGGCAGGCGCGCGTCATAGGCAATGCTTAAAACCGACCCGGTCGTATACGGACCGAACCCGGGCAAGGAACGCACCACGACAGGGTCAGCCGGCAGCTTCCCTCCATGATCGTCCACGACAAGCCCTGCCGCCTTATGGAAATTCTTGGCCCGCGCGTAATATCCAAGCCCCTGCCACGCTTTCAGGACATCGTGGATGTCGGCCCGGGCCAGATCAAATACGGTCGGAAAGGTCTTCAGCCAGCGTTCATAATAGGGAATAACGGCATTGACCGTGGTCTGCTGGAGCATGATCTCGGAAGCCCAGATGTGATAAGGGTCACGGCTATCGCGCCACGGCAGGGAGCGCTGGTGTTTCTGATACCAGCGCGTCAAATCACGGGCAAATATTTTCCCACTGTCGGTTTTAAGCATGGTTGATGAGGTCTGCAAAAAGGTCGGCGATCACGGGATGCTGACCAACGGGGGTTATGATCAAAAAACGCACGCGCGGGTATTTGTTTTCAGCTTCATGGACAAGGACGGGGATGTCCGTATCCACATGCCGGCCGGAATTGAGAAAATTTAATAAAACAGTGACCTGATCCGCTCCCTTGTTGACACAAATGTCTATGCCTTCCGGGATACTTGGGGATTCCAGTTCCAGAAAAGCAAATTCAAAAATATCCGTTTTGACGCGTTTTCTTAAGGTCTCAACGAGCGCGGACACCTCTTGTTTTGTCTTCGCCGAGCGGCTGCCGTGGCTGACTAATAGGATCGCTTTCATAACATTATGTACGGGCGACCCGGCGGGTCGCCCCTACTATTTCCAAATTACCTTTAACGGATGCGACGAACGGCTGACCTTAAGTGTTGAACCGAAAACGAACGGCAGACAAATATGAGAACCGTCCACGTATACCACCCCTTCACGCATCAAGGAGGTGATCCTGATATTTTCCCGGTCGCGGATAATCCCGCCTTTCAAATGGTATCCGGATCCGCGTCCGTGATACAGCTCACGCGGCTTATATTGCAATTGCCTGCTTTGTGGCGGCAAAACGCGGCCTCCAGCCGAACGGATGGCACCGGTGGAACCGGCGGCCGTGGATATCCACACCCCCGATGATCTCTGCTCCTCTTTTTGTCCCCGGAAATGCAAGGCATAACGGCTCATGGCCCCGGGGCTCTGATGGGAAACCAAAATGTCATTGAGGGCCGGATATTTCTTCTTCTGAACTTCGATCTGCATGCGCTCAAGGACCAGAACGCGTGAACGCCCGGCGATCCAACGCGCCAGAAGACCGGGAAAATTATGCGCCGTACCGGCGCAAAAACGCCCCACGCTCCAATACGGGTTAGAGTTGACCCCTAAAACGAATTGCCCCTTCAGGGCGCGCGCGGCTTCCAGGAACGTGCCGTCCCCGCCGACGGTGATGACCAGGCCGAACCCCGACGGGTCAAAGGCCTTGCCCCGGCAAAAACGCTCATAACGGACACCCCGCAGACGCAGGGCCTTTTCCACCCCGGCCAATGTCGCGTAATGCAGCTGGTGCGTGTCCAGAAAACGTTTGAGATCACGCGGGGCAAGAAGTTTCTTAAGCGTGGACGAACGTTTTTTGCCGGCCAAGAAATAATGGTCGTAACTGGTTTTCTTATAAAAGAGGAGGACTTTAGAATGGCTCATGGTCGTTGGAAATGGACTTTGGCCAGCATATCGCGGTATGAAGGAAAAATATGGTCAGCGCCGGATAAAAAAGACCCGGGTAAGGATGTTTCCAGCGCGAAACAGGTCAGGCCCGCGGCTTTCGCGGAACGTATGCCGAAAGGGGCGTTCTCCAGAACAACAGCGCGGGACTTTTGAACGTTCAAATGCCGTATGGCCTTCTCATAGGGTTCCGGATGAGGCTTTCCGTTATGCACATCGCTGCCGCAGACAACAACGTTGAACGCCTCCCACAGCTCCGGCGGCAGGAGTCTTTGGGCCTCATGCCTGGACGTGCCGGTCACAAGTCCCAGTAAAAAACCTTGGCGCTTCAAACGCTTGAGCAAGGAACGGCTGCCGGGAATGAACCGGGACCTGAAAATCTCTTTAAACAATTCTTCTTTCTCCTTCAGGACCTGATGGCCAAGGTCATCGCTATGCTGACGGCCATGCTCAAAAAAGATCTCACGCACGCTGTCAATGCCCTTTTGGCCTTCACGCTTGTAAATGTCCTCGTGGCTGACACGCACACCGTAACGGACGAACACCTCTTTCCACGCGCGATAATGATAACGCATGGTGTCGGTGATGACCCCGTCCATATCAAATATCAAGGACTCAACTTTAAAAATCACGGATCCAATTATATCACTTTGGAGGGTTATCAACAGGAAGAAAAACACGGAAGGTGGAACCGGACCCGATCCGGCTTTGCACCTCCACCCTGCCTTTATGGGCATTGACAATGTGTTTAACGATGGAAAGCCCTAATCCCGTGCCTCCCAGATCGCTGGACCTGGCCTTGTCCACGCGGTAAAAACGCTCAAAAACGCGGGACAAATGTTCCGCAGGGATCCCGACACCGGTGTCCCTGACATCCACCCGCACAAGATCCCCCTCCAAACAGGCGTCAATGTCAATACGCCCTCCCGCCGGGGTAAACTTGACCGCATTGTCCAGAAGGTTCAGGAAAACCTGCTCCAAACGTCCCTGGTCGGCATGGACCTTAGGCAGGTCACGGGGGATATTGAGGTGGACCGCGTGTTTATTTTGCTCAATGTATTTCTTTTGCATCAGGACCACGGCCTGCAAAAGGGCCTCGATGTCCACCGCCCCTAAGCTCATCTTGATCTCTTTGGACTCCAGCGAAGAAAGCACCAGAAGGTCGCTCACCAAATTCTCCAGCCGATGCGTCTGTTTGCCGATGATGTCCAGAAAACGCAGGGCATGATCGCGGTCATCCAAAGCGCCCTCTTTGAGCGTTTCCACGAACCCTTTGATGGACGTCAGCGGCGTTTTCAATTCATGGGATACGTTGGCCACGAATTCACTGCGCAGGCGTTCGTATTTCTTCAATTCGGTGATGTCGTGAAAGACCGCAACAATGCTTGACAGCGCCCCCTGTTCATTGAGTACGGGAGAGATCTGCATGCTAAAGAACGTTTCCACCGGATGGAGGATGGTGATCTCCCTGCGCAGGGCTTTTTTGGAAGCCAGGGCCTCGCGCAAAAGATCATTGATGGAGGCGTTGCGGATGACTTCCCAATAATACCGGCCGTTGAACTCCTTGGAACGCATTTCAAGCATGTTATAAAAATTCGGGCTGATATGCACGACATGGCTGTCTGCGGAAATGATAATGACCCCCTCCACCATGCTCGAAAGGATGGCTTTCAACTGGTCCTTGTCAGCCGTGACCTGGCGGATCTTCTTCTGAAATTCCTCTTTGGACAAGGCATCGGTCATCAGACGAATGTCTTTAAGGCGGCGGGCATGAAAATAGCGGCTGATGGCAAAGGTGAGGACACCGGACACAACGGCAACCAGAAGAACAAGCGCAATGGACAGCATTACTCAAAGTCCTTAAAACAATACCCGACACCACGCACGGTTTCAATGCAGTCCTTGCCGCGGCCCAGTTTCTTCCTTAAGCCGCGGATATGCACGTCCACCGCGCGGTCCACGATGAATTTCCCTTCTTTCCAGACATTGTCCAGCATCTGCTCGCGGGAATATACGCGCCCCGGCGAACGGGACAAAAATTCCAGGATATCGAATTCAATGGCCGTCAACGCTACGGCCTTGCCGGCATAAACAACCTTGTGTTTGGGGATGTCCAGGACCAGGTCTCCGTATTGTCGGTCCGGGGACCCAACAGCCGTGGAAGATGAAAGGCCCCTGCGCAAGATCGCCTTGACGCGCGCTGTCAGGACTTTAGGACTGAAAGGTTTGGTGATATAGTCATCCGCTCCCATCTGCAGGCCGATGACCACATCGCTTTCTTCGCCTTTGGCAGTCAGCATGATGATGGGGATATTCTTGGTCTTATCCTCGTTCTTGAGCAAGCGGCAGATCTCCATACCGTCGGTCCCGGGCAGCATGAGGTCCAAAATGATCACATCCGGCTTGCGCTTGAGCGCGTGATCAAAAGCATCCCCGCCTTCGAACAGGGCGGAAACATCATACCCTTCCCGCTCCAGATTGTAACGGACCAGTTCGCTGATATCGCGGTCATCTTCAACGATCAATATCTTTTTCTTGGCCATGACGGTCTCACTGCCTCTAACAGACCTGACTACGGATGGATTTAAAAAATAATTTGTCCTTGGGATGGGTAAACAATGCTTCCACATCATCGGGACGGACCCAGCGGACTTCAGGGTGATCGGCATGAACGGGCTTTAAACGTTCTTCATCGGTCGTGAATAAAAACATATGCAGGGTCTTTAATTCCTCCCTGTCCTCTTTAGACCCAAGGCCGATCCTGTAACGGCTGTAGGAACCAAGGTCCTTCACATAGGTCAAACGCCGGATGCCGCTTTCTTCCTCGATCTCCCGGACGGCCGCCTGCAATTTGGTCTCTGCGGGGTCAATATGGCCTTTGGGCAAAGACCAGGATGTGCCGCGCTGGTTGACGACGAGCACGCGGCCTTTTTTATTGACCACCACCCCGCCGGCAGATTCGGTTTTATAGGTCATATCTGGATAATACCCGGCGACACGCAGGGAGCGTGGGGGTTTGAAGATGTTCGCGGATATCGGGAAAGGATAATTAAGGCTCTTGTTCAGCCGCGCTGGGATTGGCAACTTCAGACGCTGAATTCAAATGCGCGGACAAAATTCTCCAGGTCTTCGGGCCTACCTTGCCGTCCGCTTTCAAACCATTCTGGGACTGGAAGGCCTCAATGGCTTTCTTGGTTCTTGGACCAAGATCGCCATCCACCTTACCCGCATAAAAACCGGCATTTTTAAGGGCTTGCTGGATCTGTCTGGTGGTCGGTTTGCCGGAAGCGTCCGCGGCCATTTCACCGGCCGTATCTGTCGGGGCCATTTCGGCATTTTCAACGATCACAGGGACATCCGCGCCCATATCGCTTACGGAAATCACGTTCTCGGAAGCCACCCCGTTGAGCGCTTCCAGAGACGCGGAGTCATCTTTCTTCTTACCGCAACCCGCCAGGACCGATAACGTAAAGACCACCGCGACCAGCACAACAAATTTTTTCATACCGTTTCCTTTTGATTGATCTTGTTTAACAAAATTTTTACTGCTCAATCTTTATATTAACGCGAATTGTCCCGATGTCAATTTTTCTTAATAAAAATTACTCAACATAATTCAGGTCTTTGCCGTGTGTTTCCGCCAGCCCCCTCAAAGCCAAGAACGCGATGGCAACGCAGAGGGCGGCCACCAGGAAGGCGCCCTGGATAATGCCGTATTGCGCTTTCAACGCCTGAAAGCACAGCGTCAAAGGGACCACGGAACCCCGCACAAAATTGGGCACCGTGGTGGCCACGGTTGAACGGATATTGGTGCCGAACTGCTCGGCGGCAATGGTGACGAACACCGCCCAATAGCCGCTGGCAAAACCAAGCGCCAGACAAACCGCGTAAAAAGTAACAAGATCCGGCGCCCGATTGAAAAGATAGATGAGCATGAATAGGGCATTCAGGCCCATAAAAACAGCCACCACCTTCTTGCGGCTTTGGAAGACCTGTGACAATGAGCCGCTGACAAAACCGCCCAGGGCCAAACCGATATAGGAGAACATGACCGCTTGACCGGCACTGGGGGCCTGGACCATTCCCAAGGCCTTGCCGAATTCCGGGGAAAAAGTGATGAGAATGCCGATGACGAACCACAACGGCAGGCCGATCAAAATGCAGCGCAGGTATTTGAGAATACTCTCGGGCGAACGAAAAATGAGCGCGAATGTTCCCCGCCGGATATTCTGTCCCTTGACCTTCGTGAACATGCCGGAATCCTTTGCCTTGATGCGCAAAAGCAAAAGCCCGAAACCCATGACCCCGCCGATGATGTAGGCGGTGCGCCAGTCAAAAACATCGCCGATGAGCGCGGCCACAATGGCCCCCAAAATACCGACGGTGGCCACGATCATGGTGCCATAACCACGGCTTTCTTTGGGCATGGCCTCGCTGACCAGGGTGATGCCCGCGCCCAATTCTCCGGCCAAACCGATCCCGGCGACCAGCCGCAAAACAGCATACGCAGGCACGGATTGGACGAAAGCATTGGCAATATTGGCGATGGAATAAAGGAAAATGGAGCCCAAAAGCACGGACAGACGCCCGTGTTTATCACCCAGCACTCCCCATAAGATGCCCCCCAGCAGCATCCCTCCCATCTGCATATTCAAAAGAAGAACGCCCTGGGACAAGAGTTCGGTGTCCGGCACGCCGATGGCCTGCAAACTCTTGACGCGGACAATGCTAAAAAGGATGAGATCGTAAATATCAACGAAATAACCGAGGGCGGCGATGAGGATGGAGGCCTTGATCATTGATCGGACTTGTTGAGGGTGATGATCGCCTCTCCCAATTTTTTGCGGCGCAATTTGCGGACCATAATAAGGACTTGGCCGGCATTGATGCTTTCCCCTCCCAGAGGGATCTTCTTGCCGGTCTTTCGGGCGAACCAATCCGCCAGTTTCAAAGATCTTTCCTCAACGGACAAAGGCAAGGAGGCCTCTCCCACGGTCTGGCCAAGGACAGCCATCGTGGCCCCTCCGCCGACGATCCATCCGCCGCCATACGGATGGATATAGGATGGAAGCCGGTCAAATTCATCTTCGATCTCGCCCACCATCTCCTCGATGATGTCTTCCATCGTGACCATGCCGATGACCTTTCCCTCTTTGGAGGAAACGAGGGCGATGTGCAATCTTTCCTGTATCATGTGTTCCAAAACCTGGGCGATCGGCGTAGGACTTTCAAAGGTCTTGATGGGACGGATGATGCCCCTGATGCTGGGGTCTGACGGGTTGAGTTTTAATCCCGCCATGATGTCCTTGAAATTGATATAACCCTGGATGGTCTGCGGATCATTCTCAACGGCGCAAACCGGGAAACGCGTGTGCATGTCGTTGTGGGCGTGGACCAAGGCCTGGGTCAGGGAGATTTCCAGGGCGATCGTTGAAACATCATTGATGGGGATCATGCTTTCCTTGATGGGCCGCACGGACAATTGGGCCGCGGCCAAAACGATCTTTTCTTCCCTGGCTCCCAATAAACGCGACGTGCGGGCGATGGCCACGGCGGCATTGAGTTCATGCAGACCGGTGTTCTCCTCGGGGCGGTTCTTGCGCTGATATTTTTGATTGATAAAATCAATGGTCTTTTTGACAATGCCCTCGAAAACAGCCACCACCGGATAGGCAATGCCGGCCAGGATCTTCATGAAGGGAGACAGGGCCAAACAGACAAAGGCCTGGTGATGGATGGCGTACGTTTTGGGAATGAGTTCGGCGAAAATAATGGTCAGGGCGCTTAAAGGCAGGATCAGGAAAACCAGGGCCAGGATGTCCGCGCCGCCGCGGGAGATCCCCAGGCCGGCGGCAAGGGCCGGAGCAAAATGCTTTTCCATGCCCGCCCCACCCACGGCCGCGGCAATGGCGCCCACCAGCGTAATGCCCACCTGCACGACCGCAAGGCTGGCCTCCATGCGGTCCTTCATATGCGCGGCCTCTAAAGCCCCTTTCAATTTCATATTGACCAAGGCGGTCAATTTCGTCCGGGAAATGGAAGCCAGCGACATTTCATAGGCGGCAAAAACAGCATTAACGGCGATCATGGCAAGGATGATGGTCAGTTCAAACATGAAAGGCATGGATTTATTTTAACTCCATTATACTCACGCGCAAGGGTCTCATGATTTTTTAAAACAGGCGCGAATGTGGTAGGCGGCAACACCAAAAGCGATCGCGACGTTCAATGAATTCTTGATCCCCGCCATCTCGATCTCAATGGCCGTATCACACAAAGCCGCCAAACGTTCCGACACGCCGCTGACCTCATTGCCGATGATCAGACACACTGGCGCTTTGGGCACAAATACGTCATGCGAAACCGCTCCTGCCATCTGCTCTAACAGAACGATCTGATATCCCTGCTTCTTTAACTCCTCTGCCAAAACAACCGGGTCTTCTCTATATTCCCACGACACATGGTCTTGCGCACCCAGAGCGGTTTTGACGATGCCTGCCTGCGGCGGATAGCCGGTGATGCCGCACAGCCATATTTTTTCCACTCCTACGCCGTCGGCAGTCCGAAAAATGGCGCCGACATTATGCAGACTGCGGATATTATTCAAAATGACGCAAAACGGCAGGCACGGTTTGTTCAAACCGCTCACCTGCCTGGCCACGATCTCTTCATGAGTTAACTTGATCATACCAAAAGTTTTTGCCACTCTTGATAAACGGCGTCGGCGAGGGGTTTGATGATGCCTTCGGAAAAATCAAAGCGTATGCCCGCGGTTTTATACAATTCCGGCAACGGTCGTGAACCGCCCAAGCTCAACCCTTTGCGATAATCCGCCAGGGCTTTCCTGGGATCTTTGCGCGCGTTAAGCCATACCTGCAAAGCGCCCAACTGGGCGATACCGTATTCAATGTAATAAAACGGTATCTCAAAAATATGCAATTGCCTGTGCCACAAATAGGCCTTCACTTCCGTCAAATCGCTCCAGTCAATGAATTTGCCGCCGAACTGTTCATAAAAACCCGTCCATGCCTGCCGACGCTCTGCCGGCGAATGGTCAGGGTGTTCATAGAGCCAGTGCTGGAACGCGTCAATGTTGGCCACCCAGGCGAGGATGTGGATGATGCCTTCGAGATGTTCGCGGTTGGAGCGTTTGGTGTCCGCGTCATTATAAAACTCGTTGATATAACGCCCGCCCAGAAGTTCCATGGCCATGGACGCCACCTCGCAGAATTCTATGGGGCCGTGGCGATAATCCACCAGCGGGTCTTTGGCACAGGCCAGGGCATGGAACGCATGGCCGCCTTCATGCAAAAGGGTGCGCACGTCATCATCCACGCCCACGGCGTTCATAAAAATGAACGGCTTGCGTGCCTCGGAAAGCGTGTTTTGATAACCGCCCGGGGCCTTACCCTTGCGGCTGTCCAGGTCCAAAAGCCCTTCTTTATCCATCATATTGAACTGGTCGCCCAGCTGAAAGTCCACGCGCTTAAAGATCTTTTTGATCCCATCCACTAATTCCTTCGGCTTTTCAAACGGTTTTAAAGGCCCGCGGCCCAAAGGATCCACGGCCGCGTCCCACGGCCGTAAAGTTTCTGATTTCATTTCCTTCTTGCGCCTTTTGAAAATTTCTTCATTGAGCGGGACGATGAATTGTTCAATGGTCTCGTGATAACGCTTGCAATCGGCCGGTGTGTAGTCAAAGCGGTGATAATTCTTGAATTGATACTCGGTGAAATCCTTAAAGCCGGCATTCCGCGCGATGGCCACGCGCTTCTGGAAAAGTTTGTCAAAAATATCTTCAAATTTATCTTTGTCCTGGGAACGCCGTTCGGCCGTGGCGCGCCAGGCCCTCTCACGCAAAACCCTGTCGGGTTCCAGCAAATATTTACCCATTTCCGGCAAGGTGCGCTCCTGACCTTCAAACACAACGGTCATGGCCCCGCACACCGTCTGATATTCCTGGGACAAAAGGTCCACTTCGGTCTGCAAAGGCACGTTTTTCTCAACGAATAATCCCACGTCGGTCTTGACCGCGCGGTCATGGACTTCATAACGTTTGGCGTCTAAGGGAAATTGAGAGCGCAGTTCCAGGTATTTATGGTTTAAACGGTCATTGACGAGTTTGACCGCGGGTGAAACGGTTTGGATGAATTTGGTGTAGGCCCCAGCAATGGCCTTATCATCCGTGTGACAGGTCATGCGGATATACAAAATGGACCCTGCCTGGCTGACAGCGGCATCCAGTTCAGAGCGGTCCAAAAGCCATTGCTCCAATGCCCTGGCGGACTTGATCTGGCGTGACTCCAGCTGAACATAAAGGCCTGTCACGGTATTAACATCCGTCAGATCCGCATTCAAAGGGACAAAAACACGCTTTTGATACGATGGTATTTTGGCTAAATCCATAAAAGTCCTTTAAAACCGCTTGACAAAAAAACCGTTTCCAGTATATTTAGGACTTACTTTGTAACCTTTGCATTGAGGGTATCCCATGAGATTTTGCGTGATCTGCGGCAAACAGCCCCACTCCGGCAGAAAATATAAAAGGCGCGGTATGGAAAAGAAAAAAGGCGGCGCCGGTTCCAAAGTTGTCGGCAAAACTCTCCGTCAAGTGCTCCCCAACCTGCAGCGCATCAAGATCATCCTGGACAAAACCGTCCGGCATGCCTTGGTCTGCACCAGCTGTATCCAAGCGAATAAGATCGTCAAAGCCAAGTAAGGTCAAATTTCACCTTTGACCTTAATATCTTTTATCATCAACTGCACCACCGGCGCTTTGTTCCAGTCATCCACGCCTAAGCCGTAAGCCAGATCCACCTTTGCCCCCATCTGCACCTTGTCCTTGAACGCGCCCAGGCCAAAACCCACGGCGCTGAAGGTTTTTGTCCCGTCCGTCACAAAAAACTTGATCGTATCCCGTCCCAGGACGGCCGGATTACTTTTGACAATGACTCCGCGCGAACAAAATACCGGCGAAGGATTGCCCTCTCCGTGCGGATCCAGGGACCCGACCAAGGTCACCAGGTCCATATCAATGGCGGACAAAGGAATTTCACAATCAATGTCCAAAGCCGGGACCATTTGTTCGCCGGTCAACAGGTCTTTGGCCAGATCATTAATGGCCGCGCGAAATTCTTCGATCCGTTCATGTTTCAACCTTAAACCCGCGGCACGCTTGTGTCCGCCGAAATTCTCCAGCACGCCCGCGCAACTGGCGAACGCCTCCTGCATATGAAAACCGTCAATGGAACGGGCTGACCCTGTGCCCATGCCGTCCTGCACGGAAATAACAACGGTCGGACGATAATATTTCTCAACGATGCGCGAAGCCACGATCCCCAAAACACCCTTATGCCACCCTTCCTTATGCACCACAATGACCTGATGGTCCTTAAGGTCCGCGTAGGCCTCGATCATGGCCATGGCTTCTTCCACCACCTCGGTTTGCATTTTCTGCCGGCTATGATTATGCGTTTCCAGGCTTTGGGCCAAAACCTGTGCTTGCGGCGCATTGTCGGACAATAAAAGGTCCAGGGAAATATTGGCTGAATCCATGCGGCCGGCCGCGTTGAGGCGCGGACCGATGATAAAACCGATATAATAGGGCTTCATTTTCTTGCCCGATATCTTCGCCGCTTCAAGAAGAGCGCGCAGGCCATGCTTCTTTGTATTCTCGATCCAGGGCAGACCCTTTTTAACAAAAATGCGGTTCTCCCCCCGCAGAGGAACAACGTCAG
This sequence comes from Candidatus Omnitrophota bacterium, assembly GCA_030650275.1. Lineage (NCBI taxonomy): Bacteria > Pseudomonadati > Candidatus Omnitrophota > Candidatus Omnitrophota bacterium. The sequence goes on from JAUSEK010000006.1 coordinate 29,819, forward strand.
CCACGGTCCCAAGAGCGACCAGGTCCAGGTCCTCTTCGGGAATTTCACCTAAAAGCGCCTGGGCCAGTTTTGCCACCAAACCCACGGCACACAGGCCCTTGAACGGATACGAACAATCCGGGCGCTTGGGGTCAATGACCGCCAACGCTTTGGGCAGGGCATCGCCGTCCAGTTCATGGTGGTCAATGATCATGACTTCCATGCCCGCGGCGTTGATGGCGTCCACGGGACCGAACGCATTGATGCCGCAATCCACGGCAATGATCAAATGAATGCCTTGCGAACGCGCAAATTCAGCCACCGCGTCATTGAGCCCGTAGCCCTCTTCCATGCGGTGCGGGATATAACTGATCGCTGTGATGCCCAAACGTTTGAGGGTGATGCGAAGAAGAGCGCTGGAGGTGACGCCATCCACGTCATAGTCGCCGTAGATCAAAAGCTTTTCCCCGCGCGCCTGCGCTTGTTTAATGCGGGCGACAGTTTTGTCCATGTCCGTCAGTAAGAACGGGTCGTATAAAGATGACAAGTCAGGGGATAAAAACGATCCGGCTTCACCAACAGCCGTGATGCCGCGGTTGATGAGCAATTGGGCGATGATGGGATGGATGCCAAGCTCGTCACTGAAGGTCTTTTGCAAAAACGGGTCAGGAGACCGGATGAGCCAGCGTTTGTCCATGCTACATCTTTTCAGGGGCGCGCACGCCCAAAAGCCGTAAACCGTTGGCCAAAACGATACGGGCACCTTCGATCAGGGCCAAACGTTCACGGGTGACATTCGGATCATCGTCAAGCACGCGGCAGGCATCATAAAATTTATGGAAACACCCTGCCAGTTCCTGCAGATAACGGACCAGCCCAAAGGGTTCCAGTTGTTTCGCGCATGTGACCAAGATCTCGGGATAAGAGCCGATCTTGCGCATGAGATCGATCTCTTCAGCGGCATTTAAACCGCTGGATCCGGAGGTTTTCGGCGCCAGGCGGCTTTCCTCTTTGGCCTTGCGGATGATGCTGTGGATGCGCGCGTGCGCGTACTGGATATAATAGACGGGATTTTCCGCGCTTTCCTTTTTAGCCAGTTCAAGGTCAAATTCCAGGGGAGCATTGCTCTGGCGCATTAAAAAAAAGAACCGCGCCGCGTCCTTGCCCACTTCATCCATGACCTCGCGCAAGGAAATGAACTCCCCCCGGCGCGTGGACATGGACACGGGCTTACCGTCGCGGTAAATGGTGGCCAATTGCACGATGATGACGTCCAGATCGTCAGGGCTTTTGCCCAAAGCACCGGCCGCGGCCTTGATGCGCGGGATATAACCGTGATGGTCCGGGCCTAAAATATCAACGATGCGTTTAAAACCGCGGCTGAACTTGTCCTTGTGATAAACAATGTCCGGCATCAAATAGGTGTATTCACCGTTGCTTTTGCGCACGACCCTGTCTTTGTCATCGCCCCATAACGTGGATTTGAACCACAGGGCCCCTTCGCTTTCGTAAATGAATTCCTTGGCTTTCAACTGCGCCAATACGTCCTCAATGGCTTTATGGCCGGCGATCTTGGACTGATAGGACCATATGTCAAAATGGACGTCAAAATCCTCAAGGTCTTTGCGGATGACGGCCATCAAATGATCCACCCCAAAATGACGAAAGGCCTCGGCAGGTTGTTTGTCCAGGTCTGCCATGGTTTTGATCCCCTGCTTGCGCATGAACTCCTGCGCCATGGCGCGGATATAATCCCCCTGATACCCGTCTTCGGGGAACGCGGCGTCCGCGTCCAGGGCCTGCCGGACGCGCGCTTCAATGGAACGGCCTAAAATGTTGATCTGATTGCCTTCATCATTGACGTAATACTCTTTTTGGGCGTCAAATCCAACGGCCTTGAGGATATTGACTAAAGAATCGCCCACCGCGGCCTGCCGGCCATGCGCCACGGTCAAAGGACCGGTCGGGTTGGCGCTGACAAATTCCAGGCAGAATTTCTGGCCTTGGCCATGTTCGGAGATGCCGAAACGCTCCTGCCTGGCAAAAACATCCTCGATCACAGCGCAAAACCCTTTTAAGGAAACATAAAAATTGATGAAACCGGGTGCCTTCACCTCCATCTTCTCAATATACGGCGCTATGGCAGAAGCTAAGAGCTCTGTTTGCAGGGCAGGCAGGATCTCCCGTGCTATGGTCATGGGATTCTTCTTGAGAACGCGGCTTAACTGCATGGCGATATTGCAGGAAAATTCGCCATGTTGCTTGTCAGCGGGAAAATCAATGAGGATGACGGACAGCGGCGTGTCTTTATAAAGACCGCGGAGGGCCTGACCTATGATGCTATTTAATTGTTGTCGAAGATGGGCGAACATGAGAGGGCCGGGCTTTTTTCCTGGAACGCGGCTTGTATTCCACTCGGGGGGCGTCCTGCCACAAATGTTCCAGACTGTAGAATTCACGGGCATTGGGCTCGAACACGTGAGCCACGACATTCCCCATGTCCAGCAAAACCCACGCCCCCTGGGAGGCAAGATCTTTCACACTCTTGGCTAAATTGACGTGCAGGTCAAGTCCGCTTAACCCCTCGTTGATCCCTTCCGCGATGGCTTTGACCTGGCGGTCGGAAGTGCCGGTCGCGATGACGAAATAATCGCAGAAATTAACCACCCGGCGCATATCCAGGATAACGATGTCCTGCGCTTTTTTATCGTCCGCGAATTGAACTACTTTATTGGCTAATTGTTTGGAAGTTAACGCCTTATTACGGATAGACCGGCTCCGGCTTACTTTTTCTTGGCCTTGGCAGCCTGGTCTTTGCTCAACACGCGCCAGCATTCATGCGTGCCTTTGAGGGATTTGGCAACGGCGAAGAACCTGCCGGATTTCTCTCTGACCTGGTAATCTTCAGTTTCGAACTTGCCCTTGGTCTTGACGTCGTAAAAAGATAATTTCTCCATCCAGTCCTCCTTGAAGATCGCTACAGGGTTAACCCCGCTTGTGGCGGGGCAAGTAATTTGAAGTTGAGTTTAATGGATATTGCCGGCATTGTCAACGACAAATGAAGAAAGGTCAAAGGTCAAAGCTAAAATCCCATTAAATGCCAGACAGGCGCCGTATTTGGGTCTCTTGTTGGCCTGTCAGGGGGCCGATCAGCGCGACGTTCAAGCGATGCCCTGCCAAAACATCCCTTGCCACCCTTTTGATGTCTGCCAGGGTCACAGCCCTGGTCTTTTCTTCCACCTGCTTCATGGTCTTGACCTGATCATTGCTGATCACAGCGCTGCCCACCCAGATCATATGGTCCATGGTGTCTTCCAAGCCCAAAAGGGATTGGCCGAGATAATAGTCCTTGGCACGCTTGAGTTCGTCGGCCGTGACCCCGCGGCGTCTCGTCCCCTCAAGCACTTTCAGGATCAGCTCCAAAGCCGCGACGATCTTGCCGTTGTCCACCCCGGCGCGGACCAAAAACACGCCGGTGTCATCCAGGGTTTTCAAACCGCTGGAAATGGAATACGCCAGGCCCCGGCGCTCGCGCACCTCATTGAACAGACGGCTGGACATATTGCCGCCCAAAATAATATTCAAAAGCGACAGAACGTAACAATCTTTATGATTGGTCTCATAGGCCAGATAACCCAAAGCCAAATGCATTTGTTCAGTGTTCTTTTCGTAAAACCGCGCCGCGGGTTTATCCTGGGTCTTGCGGGCTTGGCGGTAATCCACCTTCGGCAATGGTTTAAGCGACGCGAATTTACGCCGGACCATGCCCACCAGGCGGTCGTGGTTGACACAGCCGCAGGCGGAAACCACGATATTCTGCGCGCTGTATAACTGACGGTGGAATGCCCAAAGATCATCCGCATTCATCCGTCCTACGCTTTGCGCGGTCCCTGCCAGGCTCTGGCCCAAAGAATGGCCGGGCCATAACAATTCTTCCAAAAGTTCCATGACATAATACTGCGGCAGGTCATGGTACATTTTGATCTCTTCCAAAATGACCGCGCGCTCTTTTTCCAGGTCCTTGTCCGTGATCCTTGGAAAAAGCGCTATGTCCGCCAGAATGTCAAAGGTCAGGGACAAATGCGCCGACGGGACCTTGGCATAATAACAGGTCTCTTCTTCGCTGGTAAAAGCGTTCAAACTGCCACCCACCCCTTCCACCGATTCTTTGATCCGGTCGCAGGAGTATTTCCGGCTCCCTTTGAACGCCATATGCTCCAGAAAATGGGCCACGCCTTTGTTAGCGGGAGTTTCATAGCGGCCGCCGGCAGCGACCCAAACGCCCAAAGCGATGCTGTCGCGGTCTTTGAGGGTCTCGGTGACGACGCGGATATGATTAGGGAGAGTGGTTAAACGGCGCACGATAAATTCCGGACGAACCTGACGACGTTCTTGACCAGATCCCGCTGTCCGGTATTCTTTTCAATGGCCCGGACAATGGCGCTGCCGACAATGACCCCATCGGCAACCCGGCTGAAAGCCCTGACCTGTGCCGGCGTGGATATGCCAAAACCCACGCAAACAGGTTTTTGGGTCATCCGGCGCACGCGGCGGATACCGGCGGCGGCTTCTTTAAGCAAATTTTGTTTTGCTCCGGTCACGCCGGTCAAAGACACATAATAAATAAATCCATTTGAACCATGGGCAATGGGTTTTATCCGTGCAGGCAATGTCGTAGGCGCAACAAAAAATACGGTTGATATGTTTGCCTTTTTCGCATATTTGATCCAATCTCCCGCCTCTTCACAGGGCAGATCGGGAATGATGAAACCATCTACACCTGCTTTAACCGCCGCCTTGACGGCATTCTCTTGCCCAAAATGAAAAACCGGATTGTAATACGTCATCAAAGCGATGGGAATGTCAGACCTTTGACGGATGCGTCTTACGCAATCAAATATTTTGGATAAACTAATACCCTGGTCAAGAGCGCGCTGGGACGAGGCCTGGATCACGGGCCCGTCCGCCATGGGGTCGGAAAAAGGTACGCCCAATTCAACAATGTCCACCCCGGCCTTCTCAAAAGCCAGCACCAATTCCCCGGTTACCTTTAAATTCGGGTCGCCGGCCGTGATAAAGGCGATGAAGGCCTTTTTGCCCTGTTCTTTCAATTGCTCAAATTTGCGATCAATGCGGTTCATATAAGAGTAAAAGGGGACACCTTAAGGTGTCCCCTTTTATATCAATTGTTGGATTTGGTTGACATCTTTGTCCCCGCGGCCGGAAAGGTTGACGATCACCGTCGTTCCTTTTTTGGACTTGCGGGCCAGGGTTTCCAAATATGCCAGCACATGGGCTGTTTCCAGCGCTGGAATGATGCCTTCCAGCCGGGAAAGCATTTTAAAGCCGCGGATGGCGGCCTTGTCATCCACGGCCACATATTGGGCGCGGCCTGTCTTTTGATAATACGCATGTTCAGGCCCGACACCGGGATAGTCCAAACCGGCTGCCACCGAATGGGCCACCTGCACCTGGCCATCCTTGTCCTGCAATAAATTGCTCTTGCTGCCGTGCATGACCCCCACCGGCCCTTTGCTCAACGTGGCTGAATGTTCATGGGTGTTCAAGCCCTTGCCGGCGGCCTCAACACCGATCATGCCGACACCTTTGTCCTTATAAAAAGCATGGAAAAGCCCCATGGCATTGCTCCCGCCGCCGACACATGCCACCAGATGATCCGGCAGTTTTCTTTCTTTCGCCAAGAATTGTTTGCGGGCCTCAACACCGATCACGGCCTGGAATTCGCGCACCATCAAAGGATACGGATGCGGTCCGGCCACCGAACCGATGATATAAAAGGTCTCGCGCACATGGGTGACCCAATCGCGGATGGCCTCGTTCATGGCATCTTTGAGCGTCTGGGAACCGCTGGTCACGGGGATGACCTTGGCGCCCAAAAGTTTCATGCGAAAAACGTTCAGGGACTGGCGCCGGATATCCTCGGCCCCCATGTAAATCACGCATTCAAGGCCGAAGAGCGCGGCCGCCGTGGCCGCGGCCACCCCGTGCTGACCGGCGCCGGTCTCGGCGATGATGCGCGTTTTACCCATGCGCCGGGCCACGAGGATCTGGCCCAGGGTATTATTGATCTTGTGCGCGCCGGTGTGCAAAAGGTCTTCGCGCTTCAGATAGACCTTCAATGTCCTCAAATGACGGCTCAAGCGTTCGGCAAGATACAAATTCGTCGGGCGGCCCGCGTATTCTTTCAAATAAAAGGCAAACTCGTCCCTGAACGCCTTATTTCTTCTCAAGGCGTTGAACTGTTTTTCAAGATCGATGAGCAGGGTCATCAGGGTCTCGGGGACATAACGTCCGCCGAACTCCCCAAAATGCCCTTGTTTGTCCGGTAATGCCATGTTCTACCCCTTGTAATCCGTGATCACCATAATGGTATTGGCGATCCCCACAGCACCGCTGATCTGGAACGGAATGTGACGGCCGTCAATGCTAAACCATATTTTGTATTTGGCCGGGTTGCTTTCCATGTATAAACTTGCCGCTTTGCGGCCGGCCGCTTTGATGCGTTCCGGCCTGACAATGCCTATTTTCAATTTCTGCGTCGGTAAAACGATGTCCAGGTCCTCACCCGCCCGAAATGAGCCGCTGCGGCGGTAACGGTAGATGAACCCGTAAATATTATCCACCGCGCCATCAACAGCGATCACCTGTTGGGTCTCTTTGCCCCGGGCAAATTTGTGCAGGTAGATCTTTTTGGCCCCCTGCAGATAGTCCTCACGGATCTTTTCTTTTGCGCCGAAAATGTTCAAGTCGCGCAGAACGACGACCGGAAAAAGCGTGTCCGGGTCCAGATAGATCTCTTCCTTGTCATAAAAATTAAAACCATCAGCCCTGAAAACGATCAAAAACAAGCGCCGGCCTTCATACTGCACTTCACCGGGAAATGTCAGGGTCGCCCGGCCCACCTTCATGAACCCTTGCTTGATGTCGTACGTCATGACCTCCCCGGCGCTAAACGGCGCGGGCGCGGCACAAACCGCCGTACCCAACAGCAAAAATACTGAAAGAAAAAATGACTTCATCGCCCGTCGTACTCTTTCAGGAACGCCTCCAGGACACGCGCACCGTTATACAAAGTTTTAATGTCCGCGTATTCGTCGTTGGCATGGATAACGCCGTGACTGCCCCAGCCCGTGGAAAAAGCCGGGATGCCATGATCCTGAAAAAACGTGATGACCGTGGCCCCCTGGCTTCCCGTCAATTTCGCCTTGAAGCCCATTTTTCGGCACACGTCCACGTATGTTTTGACAAACGGGTCCTTGGGGTTGATCTCATACGGTTTCTGGCTGTCATCAACAATGACCTTGAACTTTTTTGCCTCTTGACCAATAAGGACCTTGACCTCTTTGACAATGCCCGAGGCTGTCATGCCGGGCATGAAACGGATATCAAGGGAAAACTCACAGAAATCCGCCACCATATTAACCTTGTCCCCGCCGCGGATCGTGCCGATATTCTTCGTCGGCGGGACCAGCAAAAGATGTTTCTTAAACTTGAACTGATGCTTTTTCAAACGACCGATAACACGTGCGGCGATCTCAATGGCATTGACCCCCATCCAATTGTAAGCGCCATGGGCTTTTTTGCCGAAGATCTGCACCCGGCAATGGACCAGTCCTTTTTGCGCGATAATAGCGTCAAACTCTTCCGAATCCGTGATCAGCGCGGCCTTGGGACGCAAAATTCCCTTATCCAGCAAAGGCCGTATGCCGTAGTGGCTCCCTGTTTCTTCGTCCACCGTGGCGGCAAAAACAATGTCCCTTTTCAGGCGAACACCGTCCTCAACCAGACTGCGCAGGGCTTCCATGCCGACCGCGCAATTGCCTTTGTCATCGCTCGCACCGCGGCCATAAATGCGGCCCTTGTGGATCTGCCCGCCGGCCGGTTTGAACGTCCAGCCCGAACCGAAGACGACCGTATCAATATGCGGGGTGATGAGCAGCGCTTCCCTGGCCGCCCGCTGACGGGGCCATGTGCCTTTGAGTGTCGCAATGACATTGGGACGGTCCTTTTGTCCGCCGGAGGCGGATCCGCCTTTGGCGGAAAAACTGACCATCTTAACGTCCAGCCCCAAAGACCGCATGTCCTGCGCAATGAATTTGGACACCATCCGTTCATTGCCCGGCGGATTGACGGAATCAAACTGCACAAGTTTCTGCGTGAGCCGGACGAGCCGATTTTTATTGACCATTAACCCAGGATCCCCTTGGCCTTTTCTTCGCCTTCCAAACGCTTGAAATCGTCATAGTCCACGAAGATGATCTCCGGGCGCTCGTGGCTGATCTTAAGTATTTTGGGCATGTGTTCTCTCACATTTTGAAAAGCAATGTACTTGAACGGTGTTTTGCATTCCGGACATTCCTTCACGTCCACTTTCAGGTCCATTTTTTTGCAATGAGCACAGGTCCCGGACAAGGCCCCGTAAGTGAGCAAATGGGTCTTCACCTCGTCCAAATAAAATTTCTTATAAATGCGCAGGAACCGTTCGGACATATCGCGGATTATAACACCGTCGCCTTTAGGACAACAGTTTTTCTTTCAGGTCATCCGGGATGGGCACTGGCTTGAATTCGGTGTTCAGGCAGACCAGGGACACTTCGGCTTCGAGGATCAGGCGGCCATCTTTCTTGTCATGGATGGTTTGGTGAAAGACCAGTTGCGCGCTCGTGGCTTTCGTTAACTTGGCCGAGCACAATAAAACATCCCCATAACGCGCCGGCGAACGGTAGGTCACATTGCACTGGCGCACGGCATAGCCGAGCCCGCGTTCCTTGAACATCTGGACACTAAGGCCCCTGGTCTCCAAAAACTCCGTGCGGGCTTCTTCTAAATAACACAGGTATTGAGCGTAATAAACGATCCCGCCGGCGTCTGTATCATGATAGTAAATTCGTTTTTCCATAAGGGCAGTAAAGGTAGCACCTGCCTTCTTTAAAGAAGGCAGGTGCTACCTTTACCTTAGTTTAACAAAGCAAGTCGCTGATATCGACATAATTCTGCAAACTTAATGTCTCCGGACGGGCCTTGGGTGACAGGTCCAGCCGGGTCAGGACAGCGGACAATCTCTCTTTATCCGCCAGCGGAGATAAAGCATTCACAATAGTCTTGCGCCGCTGGGTGAAGGCCGTGCGGATCATGGTGAACATTTTTGGTTCATCCTTGGGATGATAAATGGCTTTGGGATGAAAGGCAAGGTGGACAAAACACGAATCCACCTTCGGCGGTGGAGTAAAACAGGTGTTCTTGATCTTAAATAAGACCTTAACCTCAGCGTAATACTGGACAAAACAACTCAAAGAACCGTAATCCTTTCCTCCCGGCCTGGCGGCCAGACGTTCGCCGAATTCTTTCTGCACCGTCAGGAATGCTTCTGTAATATGCGCGCGATGTTCCAGCAAATGTTCGATAATGGGCGTTGAAATGTAATACGGGATGTTGCCGACGATCTTGACAGGCGCCGGTACCCCTTTGAAGTCCCAATTCAAGAAATCCGCGTGAATGATATGGACAGGACCGCCGTCAAATTCCGCATGCAGGGCGGGTAGCAGGTTTCTGTCATACTCAACGGCATACAAAGTTTTCAGACGCGCTGCAAGCAAACGCGTCAAAGAGCCCTTCCCCGGCCCGATCTCAACAATAGTGTCCTGCGGCGTGAAGGTACCGGCCTCAACGATCTTGTGCAAAACCCTTTGGTCATTGAGGAAATTCTGCCCCAGAGGCGCTTTCATGAAAGTTCACAGGCGAGTTGGATGGCGGCGATCATTGAGGACGGATCCGCGATGCCCTGTCCGGCAATATCAAACGCGGTACCGTGCACCGGGGAGGTGCGCACAAAAGGCAGGCCGGCGGTAAAGTTAACCAATTCTTTAAAATACATACCCTTGACCGGAGCCAGTCCCTGGTCATGATACATGGCCACAATACCGTCGAAGCCTTTATCGTGACAAAAAAATGTATCCGCCGGAAAAGGGCCCTGCGCCTTAATGCCCCGCTGTCGGGCCAAACGGATGGCCGGCAATATCGCGCGAAGATCTTCATGTCCCAGCAAACCGCCCTCCCCGGCATGGGGATTTAAGCCCAAAACAGCGATGCGGGGATTGCGAATGTGAAAATGCCGCTTCAACGTTTCATCCATCAACGTTATGGAATTCAGGACCGCTTTCTTGGTGATCAGAGCAGGAACGTTTTTTAGCGGAACATGACGCGTGACCAGGGAAATACGCACGCGGGGCGAAACAAACATCATGTCAAAGCGCTTGACGCCAAAGGCCCGGGCCAGGTATTCCGTGTGCCCGCGGAAATCCTTTTGGTAACGGCTGACCGCTTCCTTGGACAAGGGCGCCGTGACCAGGGCGTCGACTATACCGCCTTTGACCAAGGCCACCGCCCTCTCCAAGGACTTTAAAGCGCCTTCCCCCGGTGTCCGGTAAGCAATGTCAACGACCTCAACGGGAATGCCTTTGAAAAGTTTCTGACTGCCGACGAGCACGAACGCGGCGTAGGACGGGAAACGGCCTTTTTTTAAGGCCTTGCGGATGACCTCCGGCCCAATGCCTGAAGGGTCGCCCATGGTGATGCCGATGACCTTAACCGCGGACTTCGACATAGGATTTTTTACGCAGTTTATCGATCCATTCCTTGAACTTCTTCTGGAATACCTCATCGTAAAGCCGGTTGTAGATGTCGTTCTTGGCCTCGACCAGCGAGGCCTTATGCCCGGGAGAAATGCCCGTCACTTTGAAAACATAAACCCCGGCCTCAACTTCCACGGGCCTGGAGACCTCGTCCAATTTAAGGCCGAAAACGACTTTCTCGACCGCTGGGACCATCTGCCCCTCTTCGATGGCGCCGACAGAAGAAAGTTCGGAATATTCCTGACGCAGTTTCTCAAAATCCTCACCGGCCACAAGACGGGAATGGGCTTCCATCGCCTGTTTGCGGGCCTCGTCTTTGCCTTTATCAAAAGAAATGTAAATGGACTGCAGATTATACCTGGTCTTACGCACAAAATCATCCTGGTGCGCTTCGTAATATTTGGTCACGTCCTGCGGATTGACGAATATTTTTTGTTTAACCTCAATGTCCACGATATAATGCGCTTTCATCTGATTGATGGCTTTATTCTTCAGGTCGGTGATGGTCATACCCTGGGTGCTGAGGGCCGCCACAAACGCATCTTCATTGGAATAACGGTCTTTGATCTCTTTTAAGCGCTTGTTCACCGCTTCCTGCCTTATCTCCAGCCCCTTTTCGTTCGCCGCGGCCATGATCAACCTGTCCTCAATGAGTTGATTGACGCCCTTTTGCTCGTAGGTGGCCATGATCTCATTGATCTCCTGCGCGCTTTTGTTCTCCACCTTTAACTGCCGGTAAATGCTGCCGATATAATCGCGCAAATCTTTGAGGGTGATGGCCTCGCTGTTGACGATGGCGATGATGGTGTCATTGAGCGGCGCGGCCATGGCCGTGACCGTAGGAATGAAAAACGCGAAGGTTAAAATGGATCTAAACGCGGGCGAGCGTAGGTTCATTGGTCTTTGGCTCCAGTTCTTTTTTGAGATGTTCGATGGATTCTTTTAAAAGCCGGCAATACAGGTCAAAACCGATGGATGTGATGAACCCGTGCTGTTGGGTGCCCAGCAAATTGCCCGCCCCCCGGATCTGCAAGTCGTTAAAAGCAATATGGAACCCCGCGCCCAGGTCGCTGTGCTTTTCAATGGCGCGCAAACGCTGCCTGGAGACCTCCGAAAGCGTCTGTTCGGGCGGCACGACCAGATAGGTATAGGCCTGGACGTTCAAACGGCCCACCCGGCCGCGCAATTGATGCAGTTCGGCAAGGCCGAATTTGTCCGCGCGGTTGACGATGAGCGTGTTGGCCGAAGGCACGTCAATTCCCGATTCAATGATCGTCGTGCAGACCAGGACATCCACCTCATGTTTGAGGAATTTTAACATAATTTCTTCCAAAATCCTACCGGACATTTGGCCGTGGGCCACCGCGACCCGGGCCCGCGGCGCCAGACGCCGTACGAGATCCGCGATCGTATCAATATTGTCCACGCGGTTATGCAGGAAAAATACCTGGCCGCGGCGGTTGAGCTCCCGTTCAATGGCCTGTTGAATGATGTCCTCATCATTGCCGATCGTCCTGGTCTCGACCGCGAGACGGTTGGTCGGCGGTGTTGAAATGACCGACATGTCCCGCGCGCCGGAAAGGGCCATATACAACGTGCGCGGGATGGGCGTGGCCGAGAGCGTCAGGACATCCGCCAAAAGGCGCAGATGTTTCAATTTTTCCTTGGATTTGACGCCGAAACGCTGTTCTTCGTCCACGATCACCAGTCCCAGGTCCTTAAAGTCCACGTCTTTGGACAAAAGCCGATGGGTGCCGATGATGATGTCAACCTTTCCTTCTTTCAGACCGCGCAGGATATCCGCCTGTTCATGTCTGGTGCGGAAACGGCTGATCATGGCCACCTGCACCGGAAAATCCTTCAACCGCTGCTGAAAATTATAAAAATGCTGTTCAGCTAGGATCGTCGTCGGGACCAGGATCGCCACCTGTTTATGGTCCATGACCGCCTTGAACGCCGCGCGCATGGCCACTTCCGTCTTGCCATAGCCCACATCCCCGCAAATGAGCCGGTCCATGGGTTTGAGCGACTCCATGTCTTTTTTGGTTTCAACGACCGCGCGCGCCTGGTCCGGGGTTTCCTGATAAGGAAAACGGGCTTCAAAGTCTTTCTGCCAGGGCGCGTCTTTGGAAAACGTGAATCCGGCCAATTGCGCGCGCAAGGCCTGAGTGCGCAGCATCTCGGCGGCCAGCATCCGCAATTTCTTTTCAACAGCCCGGCGGGTGGCCAGCCATTCTTTACTGCCCAACCGGTTGAGCTTCGCCGGACGTTTGGTGAAAGAAACGTATTTCTGCACCAGATGCACGTCATGGCGCGGGACGAACAGTTTGTCCCCTCCCTTGTATTCAATGATCAGGTGCTGACGTTTCTGGTCGTCAACGTCAAATTCTCGGATGCCTAAAAAACGGCCAATGCCGTGATTGTTATGGACGACATAATCGCCCTGCTGGATATCCACGAAACTGTTCAAGGGGGCTTCAGAGGAGAACGGAAAGGACTGCGCCTTAAATGGCAGGATGAGGACGATCTGGTGGTATTCAACAGCCTTGGCCGTTGCCGGATCAAAACCGGTGATGACGCGGACGATATCATCTTCAATGTCCAAACGAACCGGGACTTCAAAATTCAAAGGGAAAATGTCCAGCACCCCGCCGCGATGGGCGAATTCGCCCTCCTTAAAGACCTTAGCCGCCCTGGTATAACCAAAGGCGGCCAAGTTGTGGAGGGTTTCCTCAATGTTGACCTTTTGGTCAACCAGAAATTCCAGGGATTTGAACGCTACCATTTCTTATGACCATGCCACATCAAAAACAGCGGCGAAACAATATACACCGTCGAATAGGTCCCGAAAACAAACCCGATGGCCAGCACCAGAGCGAAGGTGTTGAGCACTTCCCCGCCGACAAAATACAGGGCAAAAACAGACAAAAGGGTCACGAACGTGGTCAGGATGGTCCGTCCCAGGGTCTGGTTGATGCTCTCGTTGATGATCTCGGAAAGTGTTTTATTGCGGGATTTGGGCACGTTCTCCCTGACGCGGTCATAAATGATGATGGAATCGTTGATGGAATAACCGGCCACGGTCATTAAGGCGGTCACGACCAGCAGGTCCACCTGGCGGCCGGCCAGGACCACCAGTCCCAGCGTGATCAGCACATCGTGAAAAATGGCGATCACAGCCGCTGCCGCGAAATCGAAATGCTTGAACCGAAAGCCCACATAGATGAGCATGCCCAGAAGTGCGAGCACAATGGCATAGATGGCCTTGGCGCGCAAGGCCTGGCCCACGACAGGCCCGACCTTCTCAATACGCAAAACCTTGAACGCGTTGTCCGTCATTCTGCTCTTTAAGATAGCCGTCACCTGCTCATGCGTGTCTTCCGGCGTGCGGATGATCACGTTCTGCGGAGCGTTGGAAAATGTCTGGATAACGGCATGTTCCAATTTTTCTTCCTTGAACATCGCCCGCAGATCATCCGCGGACACCGGCTTGCTGAACTTGAACTCCTGGATCTGCCCGCCGGCAAAATCAATGCCGTAGGCCGCGTCTTTTTTCTGGAATAAATGCCCCATCCCCGCGACCAATAAAACAGCGGACAAAACAAAACAGATGTTTTTCTTGTTCAAAAAATTGAAATTCGGTTTGGTAAAAATATGCATCATCGGAAGCGCTTTGACAACGCCCGTCCCGATGAGCCCGTTGAACATGGTGCGGGTGATATAAATGGAAGTGAACAAGCTGGCGATCAAACCGATGGAAAGGGTCACGGCAAAACCCTTGATGGGGCCGGAACCGAATTGGAAGAGCATGAAACCGGCGATCAAAGAGGTCACGTGCGAGTCCAGGATGGCGGACCATGCCCGCGCGTAGCCGGCGCTGATCGCAGCACTCAAAGGCCGCCCGTTGGCCAGCTCTTCGCGGATACGTTCATTGATCAGAACGTTGGCGTCCACCGCCATGCCTAAAGTCAAAATGATACCGGCGATGCCCGGCAAGGTCAATGTCACCTGCGAATCAGGCATCAGGATATTGATCAAACCCATGCCGCCCAAGATCATCAGCAAATTGATCGCTAAAGCCAGGGAAGCGATGAGGCCGCCGATGAAATAATAAACGGACATGAAGATGACGATCAAAATACCGCCCAGGATCGTGGCCTTAACGCCGGCTTCAATGGAGTCCTTCCCTAATAAGGGATCAACCGTGCGTTCTTCTTCCACATGCATGGGAACAGGCAGGGCCCCGGCGCGCAGCGCCAAAGCCAGCATGGACGCTTCTTCAAATTTGAATTCGCCGGTGATCTCCGCGGTGCCACTTAAAATGGGTTCGCGGATATTGGGAGCGGACAACACTTCATTGTCCAGAACAATGGCCAGGCGCTCATTGACATGGGCACTGGTCAGATCGCCAAAGGCCCTGGCGCCCTCGGCGTTGAACGCAAGAGAGATCTTCGGCTGCATGCCGGTATCGCTGTCAAAATCAACATGGGCATCCTTGATCGCTTCCCCGCCCATGGCCGCTTCCTTGGTCACCAGAATGCTCCCGCCTTCTTTCTGCGCCATCAACTCATAGCCCTCGGGCACATTGCCGGCAATGGCGTCCTTGAATTGTTGGGCATCGCCATTGACCAGGCGGAATTCCAAGTGCGCTACGCGGCCGACCATTTCCAGGGCCTTGTTACGGTCGGTCACTCCCGGCAATTGCACCAGGATCTGGTTTTCCCCCTGACGCTGGATCAGGGTTTCCCCGACACCGATCCCATCCAGGCGGTTACGCAAGATCTCTATGGAACGCAGCACGGCATCATTCTTGGCGTTATCATCGGCAAGATTATCATTATCCACCTTCAAAACAAGGTGCATCCCGCCTTTAAGGTCCAGCCCCAGATTGATGCGTTTGTTAATGGGGAAAAGGCAGGCCAGAGAAACAACGACAACCGCTAAAACAATGAATATCCGTTTGCGCAAATCCGCACTCATATCATCCCTTTCACTTCACTATTTCCGGTTTAACCGCATCGGCTTTGACCGTGGCAATGGCCTCCCGGTCAAACTCAATGCGGGAATGCTCATCCACCCGGACCACCACGGTCTTGTCCTTGACAATGATGACCGTGCCGTGAATGCCGGAGGTCGTGACCACCTCGTCGTTCTTCTTTAAATTCTCGAGCATTTGCTTGGTTTTCTTACGCCGTTGCTGTTCAGGCCTGAACACCAGAAAATAAAATATCCCGATGATAACCACATACGGCACCATCATGCTTGAAAAAGACGCCTGTTGAGGCATAAATTATCCTTTCACGTACAGACGCAGCATTGCTGCGTCTCTACTTCGTTTTTTTCATTAAACTGCGCACGGTATCGCTCATTTGCGCGCCTTTGGCCACCCATGCCTGGACCTTCGCTTTGTTCAACGAGAACACCGCGGGTTTCTTGGCCGGATCGTAATGACCGAGAATTTCCAAACTGCGGCCGTCACGGCCTTCTTGGCCGGCCATGGCCACGATGCGGTAATTGTAGGCCTTATTGGCGACCTTCCCTGCTTTTTGCAACCTGATACGAACTTCCATTTTTATTTTCCTTTCATTGATGAGCCATTTCAATGGCTTTGATCTGCGCTTTGGCTTTGTTGACGGTTTCCGTATATTCTTTGGCCGGGTCGGAATCAGCGACAATGCCGGCCCCGGCCTGGACATAGGCCTTGCTGTTACGGACAACAATTGTACGGATCGTGATGCAAGTATCAAGGTTTTTCGAAAAACTAAAATATCCGACGGCCCCGGCATAAGGTCCGCGTTTGACCTTTTCCAAGTCCTCGATGATCTCCATGGCGCGTATCTTAGGCGCCCCGGACACTGTGCCCGCCGGGAACGCGGCTTGCAGGACATCCAAAGCGTCCTTGTCTTTGCGCAAACGGCCCTGCACATTGCTGACAATATGCATGACATGGGAATATTTTTCAACACCCATGAATTCCGAAAGCCGCACGCTTCCCTTCTCGCACACGCGGCCAAGGTCATTGCGGCCCAGATCCACCAGCATGACATGTTCGGCTTTTTCCTTGGGATCAGCCAGAAGATCTTTTTTCAAGGCCTCATCTTCGGCGTCGTCTTTGCCGCGCGGCCTGGTGCCGGCAATGGGACGGGTCTCGACCAGGCCCTGTTCACAACGCACCAGCAGTTCGGGCGACGCGCCCACCAGATGCAGGCCGTCAAAATTCAAATAGAACATATACGGCGACGGGTTCAAGGCCCTCAAAGAACGGTAGATGTCAAAAGGACTGACACGGGTGGGAATTTCAAAACGCTGGGACAGGACAACCTGGATGACATCCCCGGTCATGATATGTTCCTTGGCCTTTTCCACCATGGCCTTGAAACGGCCGGGCGTGCAATTGGATCTGACCGGCAATTTCACTTTGGAGATCCTGTTTTTTTTCACGGCGAAGGGTTTGTTCAAATCGCGGATAACGGCCTCAATGATCGTCATTGCCGCGTCATATTTGTGCGCCTTTTGCGCCGGGCTGTCCTTTGAAGAAAGATGGACACAGGAAACCGCCTTGATCGTATGGTGGCGATGGTCAAAAATGACCAAATTTTTAGCCAGCACGAAAACCATGTCCGGCAGATCCAGATCATCCTTGGCTGTTTGGGGCAGGCGCTCAAAAAAACGCACGCCATCGTAACTTAAGAAACCGACCATGCCGCCGTAAAAACGCGGTAAAGACGGAACGCTCACGGCCTTATAATCTTTCATGAACTCCCTTAAAAGGTCCAGAGGAGACCCGTCGATCGTCCGCGTCTGACGGACTGTTCTGCCTTTCCCCAAATGGATGATCCGGGCCTGACGGCCTTTGGTGCTGATGACCATTTCAGGGTCGCGGGCAATAAAAGAGAAACGGGCGAATTTTTCTTCACCCTCAACGGACTCCAGTAAGAAAGAATACCTGGACTTCCCCGCCAACTGCACATACGCCGACACCGGGGTCTGGCAATCCCCCAGCACTTCTTTATACACGGGGATCAAATTGCCCTTGGCCGATAATTTCAAGAATTCCTGTTTGGATAAATGATTCATAATTTTCACGTATGTACGGGCGATTCATGAATCGCCCCTACGTAATTTTCCTATAAAAACAGCTGCGTTTGTTCGTGTGACAGGCGGCCCCGATTTGCTCCACCTTCATGAGCAGGGCATCACCGTCGCAATCATAATAAATTTCTTTGACGAATTGAAAATGCCCGGAGGTCTCCCCTTTGACCCAAAAGGACTTGCGCGAACGCGACCAATAACAGGCCTTGCCGCCTTCAAGTGTTGCTTTGATCGAATCAAGGTTCATCCAGGCCATCATCAAGACCTCGCCGGTTTTATGGTCCTGCGCAATGGCCGGGATCAAACCGTCGGATGTGAATTTGAGTTTATCAAGATTGTCTTTCGTAATTTGGATGGTTTCCATTTCGTTCATCGGACATTCACTTTCTTTTGTTTAAGGAATTCTTTCACCTGGCCGACCGTCAACTCCCCGTAATGGAACACGGAAGCGGCCAAGGCCGCGTCCGCGCCGGTTGAAACAAACACGTCCCGGAAATGCTCCAAAGTACCGACGCCGCCGGAAGCAATGACCGGAATATTGACCGCAGAACAGACCGCCTTGGTCAGCGGAATGTCATAACCGTTTTTCGTCCCGTCCGCGTCCATGCTGGTCAAAAGGATCTCTCCGGCCCCTAACGCGGCAACCTCGCTGGCCCAGCGCAACACATCTTTTCCCGTGGGAACACGGCCTCCGTGCGTGAACGCTTCCCAATGGCCTCCGGCCCTATCGGGCCGTAGGCCCGGAGGGTCCCCGACGCGTTTGGCGTCAATGGCCACGACAATGCACTGACTGCCGAAGGTGTCCGCTGCTTCACGGATGAATTCAGGGTCCTTGAGGGCCGCCGTATTGATGGAGACCTTGTCCGCGCCGGCATTCAAAAGGTCACGGATATCCTTGATGGTATTGATGCCGCCGCCCACGGTCAAAGGCATGAACACCTGCTCGGCGGTTTTGGCGACCACGTCCAAAAAGATCTTGCGGCCCTCATGGCTGGCCGTGATATCCAGAAATACCAGTTCATCCGCGCCCTGCTCATCGTAGGCCTTGGCCACGGCCACCGGGTCGCCGGCGTCCTTGAGGTCTACAAAATTGACCCCCTTGACCACCCGGCCGTCTTTGACATCCAGACAGGGAATTATACGTTTATTGAGCATATTTTAGAATATTCTGTCTTGCCTTGCTTCGGAACGCTCGCCCTGCCCCAGCGTGTCAGGGCTCGCTCGGCTCTCCGCCTGCGCTCGTCCACTCGTGCTAAAAACTCAGGGACACCTTGCCCGCTCCGGCTGCGCGACGTCCTCGCAAGACAAGCCAGAATCTTTAACCTTTGTCATTCCCGCGAAAGCGGGAATCCAGTTAATCTATTTCAACAGATCAACAGCTTCTTTAAAATCTAATTTACCTTCATAAATTGCCTTACCGGTAATAACACCAAACAAATTACTGAACTGTTTGGTCAAAGATACACAGCGCTGAATATCCATAATTGATGATACGCCACCGGAGGCAATAACATTCATGTTCACTGTTTTTAACATTTCCTGAACACCGTCAAAATTTAAACCCTGCAAGGTCCCATCACGAGCAATGTCCGTATACACAATGGTCTTAAGACCCCTACCTTGTAATTCTTGAGCCAAGTCAATACCACGCACATCGGCACTGGTCGTCCATCCACGCCGAGCCACAAAACCATTAGCACAGTCAATGCTGACAATAATCCGTTCGCCCCATTGCGCTAACATTTTATCTAGAAACATCTGGTTTTCGACCACTCTTGTTCCCAAGATCACGCGACTGACTCCGGATTCCAGAAAACTTTTAACCACTTCCTCATCACGGACGCCTCCCCCAACTTGAACAGGGATCTGCACATTCTCGACAATAGCCTTAATGATGGCGATGTTCTTAATAATTCCAGTCTGTGCTCCGTCCAAGTCCACCACATGCAGGAGTTTCGCTCCTTTGGCCTGCCAATTCTGCGCGGTTTCCACAGGACTTAAATCATACGCGGTGACATCATCAAATTTACCTTTGTACAAACGAACGACCTGCCCGTCCTTGAGGTCAATGGCCGGGATGACGATCATGTCTTGATCTCCGCAAAGTTCTTTAGGATACGCAGGCCCACGCTCTGGCTTTTTTCCGGGTGGAATTGCACGCCCCAGATATTTCTGGCCGCCACCGATGACGCGTAAGGAATACCGTATTCGGTGACAGACGCTGTGATCTTTGGGTCTTCAGGAACAACATAATACGAGTGGCAAAAATAAACGTCTGCCCCGTCGTTAACGCCTTGATACATGGCGGTACCGGCCGGCTGTATTTTGATCTGGTTCCAGCCCATGTGCGGAACCTTGCCCTGGGTGAAGCGCTCAACCGTGCCTTTGAGGATACGCAGGCCCTCAACGTCCCCGCCTTCGGTGCTTTTTTCAAAAAGCAATTGCATGCCTAAGCAAATGCCCAAAAATGGCTTGCCCGCGGTGATAACTTCACGGATAGTTTCAATCAAGCCCAACTGACGCAATTTGTCCATGGCCGGGGCCATAGCACCGACGCCGGGCAAAACAACCTTATCAGCCCGCTTGATCTCAAGGCTCTCATGGGTAATGCGCGCATCAGCCCCGACCTTTTCCAGGGCTTTCTGCACACTCCTCAAATTCCCCATACCGTAATCAACGATGGCGATCATGTTTAATCAATGATCCCTTTAGTGGAAGGAACCTTGCCGACACGACGAGGATCAACGGTTGTGGCCATATCCAAAGCAAGCCCAAGCGACTTAAACATGGTTTCCAAATTCGTGTGTAAGTCGTTGCTGGGGTTCTCCAACGTAAGACTTAACGTTGCCCCCAACTGATGGGCAAAACTTTCCATAAAGTGCTCAAAATGAGAAAACTCATACCCATCCGTACCTTTTTTGGTAAGCATCACACCTTTACAATCGAGCTTGAAATACCCGCGACCGGAAATGTCAATGACACAGCGGCCCACCGTCGCTTCCATCGGCGCAAAAGCAAAGCCGAAGCGCCTGATGCCGGCCTTTTCCTCGCCGAGCGCCTTCTTAAAGGCCTTGCCTAAGGCAATACCGATGTCCTCGTTGGTGTGGTGGATGTCAATGTGCGTATCACCGGACACGTTGAGGTCCAGGTCAAAATAGCCATGGAACGCGAACAGTTCCAGCATGTGGTCCAAAAACCCGATGGGCGTCTTGATCTTTGTCTTTCCCGTCCCATCAATGTTCAAAGCCACCTTGATCTGCGTTTCTTTGCTTTTGCGTTCCAGTTCTGCTGTGCGTTTTTTCATTTGAACCTCACGTTAACGGAATCCGCGTGTTTGGTTAATCCCTCCAGATGCGCCACCTTTTCCAGCGGTTCGCGCACCTTTTCCAGAGCTTTCTTGGAATAAGACAGGACATGGCTGGTCTTCATGAAATCCGACAGGCACAAGCCCGAAAAAAATCGCGCCGTGCCCATGGTCGGCAAAACATGGCTTGGTCCGGCCACGTAATCGCCCAATGCCGTTGGGCTGTACGGCCCCAAAAAGATCGCGCCCGCGTTCTTGATCTTTCGGGCAATGGACACCGGATCATTGGTCAGGACCTGCAAATGTTCAGGCGCGATGCGATTGACGATGGCCACGGCCTCGTCCATGTTCTTGCAATAAATGCAGTATCCCTTACTGACCCGTTTCCTCACCTCTTTGATCAATTGTTTGGACGTGGTGACCAGAATGGACACGCCGCCGGCATGTTCCATCTGCGCTTCCAGGTCTGCCACGACGAAATCCGGATCGCTGAAACGGTTGGCAATGACGACCAGTTCCGTTGGGCCGGCCAGCATGTCAATGCCCACATAGCCGAACAACTGGCGTTTGGCCTCGGTCACGTACATGTTGCCGGGACCGACGATCTTGTCCACCTTGGGGATGGTCCTGGTCCCTAAAGCCAGCGCCGCGATGGCCTGGGCCCCGCCGAGCTTGTAGATCTCATTGACCTTCAAAAGATTGGCCACGGCCAGGATATACGGGTTCACCTGGCCCTGTTTATTGGGCGGTGTGACGATGACGATCCGTCTGACCCCGGCGATGATGGCCGGGACCGCGGTCATATAAACGGACGACACCAGGGGCGCTGTGCCCGCGGGGATGTAGATCCCGACGGACTCCAGGGGATTGATCTCCTCTTTGAGAAGCACGCCGTCCTGGCCGTTGACCCGGCTTGGTTTTTTCAACTGCTTTCTGTAATAGACCGAAACATTATTGATGATGGTCTTGAGCGTCTGCACGAAATCCGGCGTAATGTCCTGGAAGGCCATGCTGATCTCGCTTTCCGCCACCCTCAACTGGCGCACGGCCAGTTTGACCCTGTCAAAACGGCGGGTGTATTTGATCAGCGCTTCATCGCCATTGAGACGCACGTCGTCAATGATCCCGCGCACCTTTTCTTCCACGTATTTCTTGCGGAACAACAGGTGACGGTTGTAGATCCTTTCAATGCCCTGTCCGGTCTGTTTAACAAGTTTCATAAGATCACCATGTCCTTGGCCCGCGCGAGCGCGGCTTCCAGTTGCTGTGGTTCTTTGCTCCCGGCCTGGGCCATTTGCGGCCTGCCGCCGCCGGTGCCGCCAAAAAGCGGGGCAACGCGCCCGACGATATCATTGGCCCTGATCCCCTTTTGGACCAGGTCGTCGGTGACCGTGACGATCAGGGACGCGTCCTTGTCCGTCCTGGCACCCAGGATGAAGACCCCGGACGATAATTTTTGTTTCAACAGGTCGGACAATTTCCGCAATGACCCGATGTCCGCGTCTTGAAGGCAATAGGTCACGACGCTCGCGCCATGGACCTTTTGCGCGCCGCGGATGATGTCATCAACGGACAATTTGACCGTCTCAAAGCGCTCGTTCTGTCTCTTTCTTTCCAACTGCCTGGCGCGTTCGCTTTGCTCCTGGGCATTGTCCCGGACCCGCTGCTGCGCCAGAAACTCTTCAACCGCGGCCTTGCCTGTCACCGCTTCCACGCGGCGCACACCCTGGGCCACGGACCCTTCCCCTGTGATCTTGATGCTTTCCACTTGGGCGGTAGAAGACAAATGGGTCCCCCCGCAAAACTCCCGGGAATAATCCCCGATGGAAATGACCCTCACCACATCGCCATACTTTTCAGCAAAGAACGCCAACGCGCCTTTTTGTTTCGCTTCTTCCAACGGCAAGACCTCGGTCATGACCTGATCGGCATTTTGAATGAACCGATTGATACGATTCTCAATTTTCTGGATCTCTTGCGGTTTAACAGCGCCCGGGTGCGCAAAATCAAAACGCAAACGGTCTGTGGCCACCAAGGACCCCTGTTGTTTGATATGCGTTCCCAAGACCTCACGCAAAGCCGCCTGCAATAAATGGGTTGCCGTGTGATTGCGCATGATGGCCTGACGGCGGGGCGAGTCCACCTGGGCCATGACCTGATCGCCTTCTTTGAGAGCACCCTGTTCCAAAATACCCTCATGGATATGCACATCATTCATTTTGTGCGTATCAATGATTTTCACAATGGCATCGGAAGAACGCAGGACCCCTGTGTCCCCGACCTGTCCGCCGGATTCGGCGTAAAATGGCGTGCGGTCCAGTATGACTTTCACCCGGCTGCCTTCTCCTAAAACCTGCAATACGGTCGCTTTGGTCTCCAAAACAGAATATCCCAGAAACTCCGTCTTGGGCACATCCAATTTCAACCCGGTATCCGCGAATACATCACCGGTCATCTTGCTGCCGGCACGCGAACGGCTCTTCTGCTTTTCCATCTTGGCTTCATAAATTTTAACCGCATCAGAAAGATCTCTGTCATTTAATTCAAATTCAGAATTCTTGGCCTCTTTTAAAATTGTCGTTAATGTTAAGCCATATGTGTCCCGATATAAAAAAATGATCTGACCGAGCTTTTCTATGCGTTCTTCCACTGAAGCAAAAGCTAAGCCCATCCAATCTCTGAATTCTTTTCTTAATGCCGGCAATTTCTCTTTGCGAACTTTGATAAAAGCATCTTCAATACGTTGGACCAAGATTCTTATTTCATTGGCCTTGCCACTCAATTCCGGATAAGGCTGGCCCATCCGTTCAACCACAATGTCCACAAACGTATGGATAATGGGTTTCTGCGCTCCGCCGCGCACAGCCAGGTCCGTCATATCCACGATGAGTTTGCGCACCACATAGCCGCGGCCCTCGTTGGACGGCACAACACCATCGCTGATACCGAATACGACCGCTCGCATATGATCGGCGATGATCCGCGCGTCCTGTTCGGGGATCCCTTTGACTTTCGCTTTGATCTCTTTTAAGACCGGCGCAAAAATATCCGTCTCATAATTACTTTTCTTGCCCTGCACCACCGCGGCCAAACGCTCCAAACCCATGCCGGTGTCTATGTTCTTAGACGGCAACGGATCAAGGATACCTCCCTCTCTGCGGTTGAATTGCGTGAACACCAGGTTCCACACCTCTGAAAAACGGCCACAGGAGCATTCAGGATCACAGTCCTTGCCTTTGGAGCAATTCGGATTGACCCCGTAATCATAAAATATTTCCGAACACGGCCCACACGGACCATTGGGGCCTTTTTCTTTGGCTTCCGATGGCCAAAAATTGGTTTTGTCCCCCAATTTGATGATCCTGTTCACCGGGACCTTGACCTCTTTGAACCAAATGTCATAGGCCTCGGCATCCTCTTGATAAACAGAGACCCATAATTTTTCTTTGGGCAATTTCATTTCCTTAGTCAGGAATTCCCAGGCCCAATGAATGGCGTCTTTCTTGAAATAATCGCCGAAAGAAAAATTCCCCAGCATTTCAAAGAACGTGTGATGAAAATCCGTCTTGCCGACCACATCCAGGTCATCCGTACGCAGACACTTCTGGCAGGTGGCGGCGCGCGTATACGTCAGGTTACGCCCCAGGAACTGCGGCTTAAACTGCTGCATGCCGGCGGTGGTAAAGAGCACCGTGGGATCGTCCTTGGGGACAAGCGAATCACTGGCTACGACCGTATGACCCTTGCTCTTAAAAAAATCTAAAAACTTTGTCCGGATCTGATCAGTAGTCATATGTTCTTGATGGCTTTATACGCGGCTTCCATCGGGAAACCCCGGCGGACCAAAAAATCCAAGACGCGTTTCTTTCGTTTGACCGGGTCAATGCCCGTTAAACGCTCGGCTCTGCGTTGGGCCAGCGTGCAGGCGGCCTCTTCTTCCGAGAATTCTTCTTTCGCGCGGCCTATGGCCTGGGCAATGATGCTCTCCTGGATCCCTTTTTCCTTAAGTTCCCGGATGATCCTTTGAAAACCAAACGGCCGGGCCAGACGGTATTGGACCCATGCCACCGTAAAAGCCCGGTCGTCGAGCAAACGCGACTGCCTGCAATATTCAACCGCCTCCGCAATTTCCGAAGCGGCAAACCCTTTGTCCTTTAACTTGACTTCCAGTTCCCTGACGCTGCGGGGCCGTATCTTCAAAAAACGTAACGCCGCGGCCCGGCATGGGGACAACATCAGGCCTTCTTGGCCTTCATTTTCTCAATGATCTGCTTTTCAACCTTCGCGGAGATCTTGGGATTGTCTTTAAGGAATTGACGTGTCGCTTCCCGTCCCTGGCCGATCTTCTCATTCTCGAACGACAGCCACGCCCCGCTTTTCTGGATGATGTCCTGCGCTAACCCCATGTCAATGATGTCGCTCGACCTGGAAATGCCCTCATTGAAATGGATCTCGAATTCCGCTTCCCGAAACGGCGGCGCGACCTTGTTCTTGACGACCTTGGCCTTGACGCGGTTGGCCACGATCACTTCGCCGGACTTGATGGATTCGATCTTGCGAAGATCAATGCGCACCGACGCGTAAAATTTCAAGGCCCTGCCGCCGGTGGTCGTTTCCGGGTTGCCGAACATGACCCCGATCTTCATGCGGATCTGGTTGATGAAGATAACACAGGTACCCGATTTATTGATGGCGGCCGTTAATTTGCGCAGGGCCTGCGACATGAGCCGTGCTTGCAAACCCATGTGGGAATCACCCATTTCCCCTTCAATCTCCGCGCGCGGGGTCAAAGCCGCGACAGAATCGATGACGACCAGGTCCACGGCGTTGGAACGCACCAGCGTTTCAGCGATCTCCAGGGCCTGTTCGCCGGTGTCCGGCTGGGAGACCAGCAGTTCATCCAGGTTCACGCCCAGCTTGTTGGCGTAGGAGGGATCCAGCGCGTGCTCGGCGTCCACGAAGGCCGCGGTGCCGCCGGCCTTCTGGACCTCGGCCACCACGTGCAGGGCGAGCGTCGTCTTGCCAGAGCTCTCCGGGCCGTAGATCTCGACGATCCGCCCCTTGGGCAGGCCGCCAATGCCCAGCGCGATGTCCAGGCCCAGGGAGCCCGTGGAGACCGATTCGATCTCCATATGGCTCTTGTCGCCAAGCTTCATCACCGAGCCCTTGCCGAAGGCCCGATCGATCTGCGCCATCGCTGCTTCCAGCGCGCGCTGCTTGTCACCGTCTTCTCGTGCCACGAGCTTCAATGCCGTTTGAGACGCCATACCAAGCACTCCCTATCCCATGATTCCGCCAACCCGGTGGGGTAGATCGCTCTCCCCGCCGCCGGACTCAGGTGTACTTAGTTTGTTCTCTGTTCACAAGATGTTCTTTTCCGCCCCTGCGTGGGGGTATAGCGAGGACGGGTCGACGAGCACGTCGGGACCACACCCATCAATTTTCGGTCAAGCTGCCTAGGTGACGACGTAACCGCCGCCTCAGATTCGATGGATCAAGACCCAACGCATTTGCCGCCGCTCGTAGGCCGCCATGATGCCGAATTGCTTCCCGATACCCTTCGACCACCTGGCTCTCGCGGGAAATGAATTCGTCCTCAATCACCTGCAACGTCCTGAGCCTTCCCGTAATTCCGGGGTATTGACCGCGGGCGAGTTGGGCCTTCCCGCTCTTCAGCTTGGCAACGGTTGATCGAGGTAGGCCGACCGCTCTACCAACCGCGGCGTTGCCAAATTTCGCCGAGGCCGCAGCGAGGGCAAGTTGCAATTCCACCGTTGATGGCTGAGCGGAGCCGTAGCGAATGGGAAGGTCTGAGGCCGTATCCACGAGGAAGGCTTCCTCATAGCGATCGGCCTCCTTCCCGATGAATTCAAACCCTCGCACCTGAATGTGCCGACGTTCCGTCCGGCCCTGGTCAAAGGTCGTGTCCCCGGCCGTGGTGTAGCTCCGCGGCGGTAGCAGCGCCGCTCGCGAAGCGCGCCCCTCATTGGGCGCCGTAGCGAGTGAGCGGGGCTGCGGTGGTCATCCACGATCTTCAGTAGGGTTGGGTTGCGACGCTCA
>JAUSEK010000007.1 GCA_030650275.1 Candidatus Omnitrophota bacterium
CCATCAGAAGGAACATGACCCACAGGCAAAATGTCCCGGTGTGAGTGGCGATCAAATAGAGATAACCGGCTTTCCTGACCTCCTGTTTTTCATCATAAAAGGTGATCAGGAAATACGAAGATACGGACATGATCTCCCACATGACCAAAAATAAAACCGCGTTTTTGGCCGTGGCGATCAACAGAAGAGAGATGAGCAGGATATGGTAAAAGGCATAATGAACGCCTAAATTCTTTTTGCGCTCATGTTCCAAATAACTGTAACCGTAAATGCCTGCCAAAAGGAACAAAACCGTGATCGTCAATACAAAAAACGCGCTCAAAGGGTCCAGCCCTATATAAAACTCACCCCACGGCATTTTAAAACCCGGCCGGCAATCCGTTGAGGTCCGGCTGACGAGGGTGACGACGGCGGATATCCCCCCTAAAACACACCCTGTGATCAACGAAACCAGATAAATGCCGCTGACGGTCCTCCTGGACCGCGCGGTCAGGACCATGAGCACAGCAGCGACGGATAATAAGGACAAGCTGTATAAAAGAAGGTTCATGTCAGGCGGCAGCGATCTTTGATTCCAGCACCCTGATCTCGGCCAAGATCTGCTCAGGGGAATTTTGATGATGCAGGAGTTCCTGCAATTTGGTATTTTGCAGACAAAACGCCAGCCGGCTTAAAAGGGCCAGATGTTTCTTGACCGAAGGGCTCAAAAGGGTGAACAGGATAAAAACCGGCTTGCCGTCCAGGGCCTTGAAATCCACCGGTGCTTTTAGGAAGCACAAAGTGATGGAAGGATGGTCCACGTGCAGGACAACGGGATTGCGCACATGGGGGATGGCGATGCCGTTGCCGATGGCGGTGGACATCATTTCTTCCCTGGCGCTAAACATCTGCCAAAGGGAATTTTTATTCAACTGCGGCGGCAAGGGTAAAAGATCAACGATGGACTTAAAAATTTCCTCCCGGCTGCCGCCGGGGACATTATAATGGATGCCGCCGGCTTTCAACCCCTGATACACAAGGCTCGTATCCTGGCCTTCCCTCTCCCCGAGGGCCAGGACTTCCGGGGTCAGCTGGATCTTTTTCTCCAGCGCCCAATCCAGAAGTTCAATATAATTAAAACGGTATTGCTCGTTGGCCTTGACACAGGGCGCGCCCTTTTTCCCGATCCAACCCTTCAGCGTCCTCTCGGACACCCTGAACGTCTTGATGATATCATTGACCGTCAGTTCCATCCCCGCCCGCTTTCCAAGGTCTTGTCTAATCCAGGCGTTTTTTACGCGCCACCCCTGTTTTGTGCGCCGCCTCTTCCACGGCTTTTGCCACCGCCATCACAACCCTTTTGTCAAAAATACTCGGAATAATGTATTCTTCGCTCAACTGGTCCTTCAAAACAAGACCGGCCAAAGCATCGCTGGCGGCCAATTTCATTTCTTCATTGATCTCCCTGGCGCGGACATTCAAAGCGCCGCGGAAGATCCCCGGAAAAGCCAGCGCGTTATTGATCTGGTTGGGAAAATCCGAACGGCCGGTGGCGAAGATCCTGCAAATTTCGCACGCCTCGTGGGGGTTGACCTCCGGATCAGGGTTCGCCAGAGCGAACACGATCCGGTCTTGCCCCATCTTCTTGAGATCGTCAACGGACAATAAATTCCCCGCTGATACACCGATCAAAACATCCGCCCCCTGCAAGGCCTCTTTTAAAGACATCACCGGATTCTCCGTTTTAAATGAAAAAAGGTCCTGCCTGACCTTGTCCGCGTTGCCCTCATGAACGCTCAATACGACCCCTTTTCTGTTACAGGCCGACAAATTCCTTGCCCCTGCCGCGAGCATGATCTGGCAGCAGGCCGACCCCGCCGATCCAAGACCGCTGACCACAATGCGGACATCCCGGATGTCCTTCTGGACGACTTTCAAAGCATTCTTCAAAGCCGCCAGCACAACGACTGCCGTGCCATGCTGGTCATCATGCATGACCGGAATGTTCAATATTTTTTTCAACCTTGACTCGATCTCAAAACAGCGCGGGGCGCTGATATCCTCCAGATTGATGCCTCCAAAAACCGGGGCGATATTCTTGATCGTTGCAATAATTTCCTCCACATCCTGCGTGGCCAGACAAATGGGCCAGGCATCAATGTCGGCGAATTCCTTAAAAAGCATGGCCTTGCCTTCCATGACCGGCAA
Source organism: Candidatus Omnitrophota bacterium (assembly GCA_030650275.1). Lineage (NCBI taxonomy): Bacteria > Pseudomonadati > Candidatus Omnitrophota > Candidatus Omnitrophota bacterium. The sequence goes on from JAUSEK010000007.1 coordinate 2,188, forward strand.
AGCCGCTTCAGGCCCGAGATTGCCCAGGCCCAATATCGCCGAACCATCGGTGACAACGGCGATGCTGTTGCTTTTGATGGTCAGCATATTGACCTTGGAATGGTCTTGCGCAATGGCTTTGGACACCTCGGCGACCCCGGGCGTGTAAGCCATGGAAAGCTGGTCCCTTGTTTTTAACGGGACCTTGTTCTGGATATGGATCTTGCCGCCCAAATGCAGAAGAAAGATCGGGTCCGAGAACGAAACGACCTTGATGTTCTCCACCGCGTTCAAAGCATCGATGATGCGCCGGCCGTGTTTCTCATCGCCGATATCAAAAGTGACGTCCCGAACGACTTTATGAGGCATGGCCTCCACAATATCCACGGCCCCCAAATTCGCGTGTTCATCGGCGATGATCTTGACCACACGGGCAAAAATACCCGGTTTATTTAAAAGCTCCAGCCGTACTGTTAATCTCATCAAATGACCCTCGGAAGATTTAAACTTTTTGCGGGGATGTGCTATCTGTTGGTTTTATTCCGCCAGCCAATCACCGTCAACGTGACGATCAAAAACACCACTTCACAGATCGCGTAGATCAAAAGAACGTTGGCAACACCGGAGGTGAACCCGTAGGAATGCAGACCGATGCTCAATAAATTGACCCCGAACCATGCCCACATGACCACGATCAAACTGACCACATTGCCCGCGGCCAGCCCGACAGGCCCGATGAGGTCCGCCCATTTGGCATGAAATAAAAAGATCAGCCACAGAACGATCATCAGGGCCCCGTTTTCCTTGGGGTCCCATCCCCAGAACCGGCCCCAGCTTTGGTCCGCCCAGATGCCTCCTAAATTCGTTCCGAAAAATGTCAGGATCAACGCGACCCCCATCACCGAAAGCATGGCGGTCATGGTGGCCTCTAAAACCCTAGTCTCCTGGCGCAACGCTTTTTGCACCAGCCACACATGCCCTAAAACAGCGGCCACACAGGTGACCGCGTAACCGGCGCTGATCGTAATGACATGGGTCCCCAGCCAAAAATTAGAGTTTAAAACCGCGACCAGCATTTTTAAAGTATCGCCTTCCGCCGAATATTTGGACGCGATCATCAACAGCGCTGTTGAGCTGATGGCCCCGATCAGGAATCCCAGGCGGTTTTTTTGGATAAATTCGATCAACAAAGCACAAATGACGGCGATCAAACTGACAAAAATGAAGGTCTCGTATAAAGACGACACCGGCGGCCGGCTTAAAATGATACAACGGACGATCACCCCGGCCAGGTTCAAGCCGGCCCCAAGGGCCATCAAACCCCATAATACCGGATCGATCCAGTTCCATTTCCCGAACATGGAAACAAACAGAAGAATTAACGCAACCAAAAATAAAGTGAGAGCCAGGTCAAACGGTTTGAGACGCTGATACATCAACTCCAGGCCGATACGCTCCAAAGGTCCCTTGCCCGAAGCATACATACGGCCGGACGCGGAACCCAAAAATTTCTTAAGAGCAAGATCCACTCCGATCGTTTGTTTGTCCCGGTAAGCCGCGGCGGCCCGGGCCAGATCGATCACTTCCTCATGAACGGCGGGGTCCACAAACTGCTGTGTCAACGCTTCCCAGGGGGTGAGAAAGATCTCTTCCCTGGCGGAAGGGACCATATGCAGAGGCAAGCCGTCAAAACGGTTGCTCCAGCTGAATAAATTCCTGGCCAAGGTCATGATCTCCCGGTCAGACGCGGTCCATTTTTTTTTGTCCTTTATTTCCAGTCCGGACGTCAGCCGGTGCATTTCACCTGCTTTTAAAGCAATGTCTATAAAACTGTATCCGCCTTCGTTGACGGGCAGGCCTAAGGCCTCGGCTGTCTGCGCAAAACGAACGGCAAAATCTTCATGCCCTTCAACAAACTTAAAACTGACGGACAAATTGATATAAAGCTGCGCATTTCCGAAAACCCGGAGGATCTCATTTTCCACCACGGAACGCTGTTTTTCTTCAATGGCCGCCGCCCCCTGCGCCAATTCAAACAATTTTTCAAAATGTCCATGAAGCTCATCAAAACTGTAACGGCGGTGGGGGTCCACCTCTATCGATAAAGCCGCCGGGATATCCGGATGATTGATGAGAAAAACTTTGTCCTGGCTCACCGCTTCCGGCTGAAAAATTAAATTGGCCAGCCATTCGCCAGCGGACCTCTTCCCATAATGGTCTTTTCCGGACAGCTGTAAAAGCACGGAACGCGCGTAAGTGTCCATCGGCTTGATGCGGCCCTCTTCCATCACCGGAATTCTGGAAAAACTATTGAGCCAACCCGGCTCATTGGCCGACGCGCCGGACACGCAGAAGACCGAAAAAAGGATTTGAGAGAAAAGGATCAATTTTTTCATGACGGTCTTTTCCGGACAAAGGCCTGGACCAAAAAATGCAGGATCAATCCGGCCAATACGACAAAACAGGCGACATACGGCCAGCCGCGGGCGGAATTCCTGACCACGGCCAGGGTGGAGGACCTGATCCCCGTAGGGCCGGTGGCATACGAGGCCTGAAATAAGGTGTAGTCCTTTTCCGTTAAGGGATTATTCATGTAGATCCTGGTCTGCCTTTGGATCTGATCTTTGAGGACGATCACGGTGCTTTCATAACTCTTGGCGGTCTCGGTGCGCGGATAAAATTCCACGCGGAATTCTTTCAACTGGATCGTGACCGGCAATGGATATTTCTTGGGCTGAAGGACCATGAAATATGTTTGGCCGTTGATCACCACAGGGGTCGGGGCCGCTTCCCCGCCATATAACAATAAAGGCTGCGTTTGCCCCATGGCTATTAATTCAAACAGGCCTCCGGCGATATTGCTTTCCTTTTCTTTGATCACGGGCCTTGGCTGCAATAAGGTGATCCCGGACCCGTTCAAGGGCTGTTGCCCGTCAGGCGGCAGGGCTTTGGTAAAAGCCGCGCAGTTAGGGTGGTATTGGACAAGTTTTAATTGAAAATCTCCGGTTTCAAACGGCATTTTTTGTCCGGCCTGAACTTTGCCGATATCCACGGCCTTGACATGCCGTGTGGACCCTAAGTCTGTCCAATAAGCCACTTCCCACTGGCTGTAGGAACTGGAGAGATTGCTTCCCTGCCCTTCCTGTAAATTCAGGTAGGATTCTTCCGTAGAAATGAATGTGAAGAATGCCGCGGCCAGATACAACAAGATCCCGAAATGCGTTAATTTCAAGCCCCAGGAACGGATGTCCTGCATGCCCTTAAACCGGGTCCAGGCCGAGGCCATCAGATTAAAGAACAAGACCCACATGGTCAGCTGGGCGCCGGGCAAAGGCAGAAAATATTGCGGACGAAAAAACCAGGAATAAAAGAAACGTTCCTGGGCGTCATAAAGTCCATGCCCCACCTGGGCCACCGTGCCCCAAAACGTGAGCACAAACAGCCAGAAGACACAAGCACAGGTGATCTTTAAGGAAGAAACGATGGGCAATAGTTTGTTCATGGCGCTGATATGGACCGGACAAGATCAAGGAAACCGTCTTTTTGCTTCCGGCAATTATTTTTATTTCCGGTCATTTTGACAAAAACGGTTTTACTGTTGACGGAAATGATCGCAACGATCATGGAAGCGGCATTGCTGTCCTGGGTCAAACCGGTCAAATCATAGACCTTTGCTTCGGATCGGTCCTTGGTCCGGATACTTTGGGCCTCGGCGATCAATTTTTTGAGATCATTTTCAGCGGCTGACAGTTGGATCTGCCCCAGCCAACGGCTAAGATTCGACTCTAAACCGCCGGCCATGCCGTCTAAAACAACAATGGATACATCGATATCTTTGGGATCATTCTTTAAATGAAATGTGGCTAAACGCATCCCTCCAGCGGCCCCTTCCATCCAGCCCTGCGGCAATGTCCATGTCAGATCAGCGGTATTGGCCATGGGCATCATGGCCCCGGGAACAGAAATACCCATACCGGCATGAGGGTCGGTCATGGCCAGCATGCCTGCCTTGGGCGCTTCAATGACCACCTCGGTGTATTGGCGCTCCAAGGACTTTTGCTCACAGCCGTTCAAAGTCATTAAAGAAATGAACAAAAATAGATAGATCATAATTCGTTAAGCTTATCAGATAAGGATGGAGCCTGCAACCGATTTGGCATTATTGATGCAGTCATTGAAGGAAATGCCGTCCAAATAATTGGCGCACAAATGAAGGCCCGGGACCTTGGCAAGTTCCTGGGCTATGGTTTGGCGCAATGCCGGATAATCCAACTCATATTGCGCAATGGCTTTGGGCCATAACTTAACGAATGTCTGCACGCAGCCGGCTTTAAGCCCGTAAATCGCATCTATTTCTTGAACAGCTTTGGCTAGGATCTGATCAGGGCTGTCATTGATGATGGCCGGATGACGGACCCCGCCCAACATGACACGGACCATGACCAGGCCTTTGGGCGCCCGTTGAGGGAAAACATTGCTTTCAATGAGGACACCTAAAATTTCTTTACCCTCCCGCGAAGGGACCAAATACCCAAAACCATCCGGAATTTTTTTAAAAGACCCCCTGTCAAAAACCAATCCCGCCACCGCCACAGGCGCATAGACAATGCGGGACAAAGCAGCGCTTAGATCAGGCGCGGTATCAGATAACAACCGGGCTGCACCATACGCCGGAACAGCGCAAATGATATGCCGGGCATTCATCTCTTTCAAGGAAGCGATCTCTCTTCCTGTTTGGATACAAGAAGCATAACGCCCGGATAAGGCCTGGATCAGCTGCCCCATGCCCTCTTTGAAAGAACGCATGCGGGATGTGTGTTTGTTTTTCTTAGGACCTGAAATCTTTGGAAATGTGGAGGCCATGTGCAAACGCCTCACATCGCCCGCGTAAATACCGCTGATGAAAGGGTCTGCCAAACGTTCTGATACTTCCGGACCGAAACGCTCGGCGGTATAATTGTAAATACTTTGGTCGGTGCTGACGTTCTTCTTGAATATCCCTTTGATGAGACGGCCTTTGGCCGCCGCGGACAATAGGGGCGTTTGGATAAAACTGATGGGCCCCATCGGCACCGGATGGAGCCGGCCGTTGAATTGGATGTAGCGACGTTTGGCCCGCGCGTCGGCGTCGATCAATTGGTCTTCTACCCCAAGCTGTCGGACCAATTCCAAAGTGGTTGGTTGATCGTCTAAAAAACCGTTGGGGCCGGATTCAAAGAGGCATTGGTCTTTTTTGAAAGTGCGAACCGTACCTCCGGGGGTGGGTTCACGTTCAAAAAGAACAATATCAACGGTGTTGGCAAAACGCTGTTTTAAATAATGCAGGACGGCCAGGCCTGAAATGCCGCCGCCGAGGATCGCGATGGTCATGGAGCGATGTCTTTCTGAACAGGCGGTGTTTGTGCGGGAACCAAATGCGGCTTGCCGTACATATCAACGTCGTAGGTCTTCCCGAACACGTGAATTCTTGTTTCCGACACCCAACCCAATACGCCAAAAATCACCAAGGAAAGAACAACTAAAATGCCGATCGTCATGGAGACGGGCCTTTTGGACGGATGGCGTTGCGGGGTCCTGTCCAAAAAAGGCCAGATCAACAGAAAAAGAGGGGCCAGGCCGAGCACGAAGATCCCGATAGATTTTGGGAAATGTTTTAAGACCTGATACATGGAAAGGAAATACCACTCCGGTTTAATGGCGTGCGGTGTTTGCAGGGGATTGGCCTTCTCCCCCAGTTCGAAAGGCGAGAACACGGACAATGTGATCAACACCCCCAGGAGGACAAAGAGAACGATCCCTTCTTTCAATACGTGATGGGGGAAAAACGGGACCCCCTGGCCCTCTTTGACCTTTTTTTCCTCGCCGACCTTGTCCATGGTCGACATCCCCAGGTAACGGACACAAAACAGATGAAAGATCACAATAAAAAAAAGCGCCCACGGCAAAATAATGACATGGATCACAAAAAAACGGGACAGGGTCTCTCCTCCGACCGCGGTCCCGCCGCGTAAAAATGTCTTGAGGAATTCCCCAAAAAATGGGACCGCTCCGGCGATCTCTGTTCCCACGGTTGTTGCCCAGTAGGCCAGTTGATTCCACGGTAAAAGGTATCCGGTAAAACCGAAAATGACCGTCATGACAAACAGCAGCACCCCCAGGATCCACGTGATCTCGCGGGGCTTCTTATACGAACCGGTCACAAAGGTGCGCAGCATATGCAGGAACACAATGATGATCATGAGGTTTGAACCCCACGCGTGGATCTGGCGGTACAACCACCCCATATAGACCTCATTTGTAATGAATTTTATGCTCTCAAAGGCCTCTTTCTGTGTCGGATGGTAATAAATAAGCAATAAGATGCCGGTCAGGACCTGGCTGATGAAAAGAAAAAATGACATACTGCCAAGGGTATGGAACCAGCTGATGTGCCCGGGCAAAGGCTTTGTGAGCTGATCATTGATCGGCTTTTGGATCTTGGGCAGGTCAAAACGTTCATTGAACCAGTGATAACAACGTTTCCACATGATGTTGGTCCTTTATACTTTCACAAAAATCTTATTGTTGATCACGCTGACCGTATAAACCGGCAATGGCCGGGGAGGCGGCCCGGAAATGTTTCGGCCATTCAGATCAAAAATACCGGCATGGCATGGACAAATGATCTCCCGTTTTTGACCATCCCAATCCACCAAACATCCCAAATGGGTGCAAACAGCGGAAAACGCCTTGAATGCGTCAGGTGTTCTGATGATCAAAACAGCGCTGCCTCCTATGATGACCTTTTTGCCGCCCCACACAGGGATGTCATTAACGCCGCCGACCTCTTCCATTTCCGATATTGCCCCGCGGCGCATCACAGGCCGCAAATAAGACAAGGCCGGATACAGGACCCCGGCCAAAGCCACCAATAACCCCCCTTTAATGACCCAATCCACAAAGGTCCGGCGGGATATTTCCTTCTCCCCCGATCTATTCATGTCCGCTTCCTTCATGTTTTTCCTCTTTGAGACGCTTGTACTTGATCCAGAAAGCGCCGGCCATAATGACGATAAATATCCAAATGGGAATGAGGGCCAATTTCCGCCAGACCAGTTCTTGCCGTTTACGGTCGATCTTTGTTTTGATGTCTTCGGTGGTTTCGGAAATTTTCTTATAATGGCCGATGATCCCCTCGATCAAAAGGGTGTGCTGCAAAGGGGCCATTTCCAGCACATGTGTTTTGGCCTGTTCCAATAAAGCCATTTCCTGCTCAACAAAGATCCCTTCGATCGAGGCCTGTTTGACCATGTCCTTGGTCGCGGACAACTTACCCTGCGAGGCGCTGATCATGGAAGCAAAATTCCGGCCCAGCTGGAACTCTGGACTGCCGGGAACATGACATTGACCGCAGGCCTGTTCGTATAATGCCGTACTGGCCGGCGCCACGCCGTGATTATCGTGACAGGAAATACATCCGATCGAGGTGTGCACGCTTTGGGAGAAATATTTCTGCTCATTGACATGGCATTTGCCGCAGGTATTGGCCATATCCTTGACCCCCGGCGGGAGCGCTCCATGCCCCCCATGGCAGCTGGCGCATTGGGCCACGGAAATGTCTTTTTTCTCAAACAACGCTTTCCCGTGAACGCTGCTTTCATATTTCTTGAACTGATCGGAGGAAAGGCCGTGCTTTGACATCAATCTTTCGTCGCTGTGGCATTGAGCGCAGGTTTTGGGCACGTTCAACGGATAAACCGGATTATTAGGGTCAGAAACAGCCGTCACATCATGGTAACCATGGCAATCGGTGCACGCCGCGACCCGGACATTGCCTTCTTCAAAAAGTTTCTTCCCGTGGGCGCTTGTCTTGTAACGGGCCAGCTGGTCCGTGCGGATTCCATAAAAATTCATGGCTTCCACATCGGCATGGCACTCCCCGCAGATCTTGACCAATTGCTTTTTGTCCGGAACGCCGATATAACCCGTGGCCGGGTCTTTGGCGGCTTCCTGATCTTTCTTTGCCGGGTCACCGCCGTGGCAATTTTGGCAGTGAACTTGATGCTGGGAATGGATGCTGCCCTTCATTTCTTCCGCCATGTCCGCGTGGCATTCAAGGCAGGAATTGTACGGGGCTGATTGCGCTAAGCCCCAACCTTGCATCACGAAAAAACCAAGAAACAAACAAGGATATATTATTTGGATAAACCGCACCCTGCTTTCCACCCGTTTACCAGTTAAACTTCGCGTCCAGCCACATCGCATGCGCGCTGTAATTAGAGCCGCCTGCGTCCTTATTATCCGCGTAGTAATAATACGTATAATGCGGCTCGATCGTCAGGTCTTTTTTGGGCGACCATTGAAGGCCCGCACCAATATCATAACGCTTAAAAGACGCGCCATAAAAATATCCTGATGATTGCAGATCGGCAAAATTATCCGCGATTGAATATTGATACGTATTGGTAAAATTTAATTTCTCATCAATAACATAGCTTGATGAGGCCAAGAAGCTGTTCACATTCGATGTAAACCCGGGAAGTTGGGGCGATAAATTTGATGCCGCCGGAGTTGACACCTTACTGGAATCTTGGGAAAAAGAAAGCGTCAAAAACCATGGGTCAATCGGCTGCAAGTTCAGGTCATAGGTGAATACATTACTTAACATCTTTGACTTCTGCGCTACTTGATTTTCAAAACGCGGAAGATATATATTATCCGATAATTTATACCTAAAAATTGCTTCGATCTTAGAAAAAGGTTTCCAAGAAATACGCGCTCCCACATCATCGCTTTTTAGCCTCATATCATCTATGAACGCTGACTTGGAAAGAGAGCCGGGGGTATCGATGATATCATCATAATCATTATCTTCCCATTTATGCTTATACTGCATGGTCATATTTAAAGTTTTAGACGGGATGATCCGTGCTCCTATTGTCCACACTGTTTTTGATATATGCGTTAATGTTTCACGGGCTAATTGTTCTCCTGTTGCGGCCGCGGATTCACCCGCAATACTGTCCCGCTCTTCGGTCAACCAATTGCGCGTTTGTTCACCTTCTATTTCAGTATAAAGAGTGGTATGCGGGATCGCGTTATACCGCAAAGAAGCGCTCTCGCCTAACTTAAAAACTTTATTTTCCATAGTACTGACATCGGTCGTATTAATGATACCGTTAGGTGCCGCGTTGGCATCATCATCGTGGGGGTATGTGGAGCTTCCCCGCTTGGATATCACTTCCGTCTTGAATTTTGAAATAAAATTCAATGTCGAAGTTATATTCGAAACATAGTTGCCTGTCCATATATGATCATTGTAAGACGTGTTCGATGTTGCATTAATAGCGCTTTTAGGATTTGTATAATTAAATAAAGTACCGTCCTTTTTATATTCCAGAATGTTCTCTAATTCACTGTTATCTAAATTGGCATAACGATACGCTAAAGATAGATAATTTTTATCGTTGAGAAACCATTTATCACCCTTTAAGGTGGTTGTTAACAGGTCGGTTTGCGGGCTTTGCCATTGACGGCGCATTTTATTATCGGCGGTCAAAGCAGTGCCGGTTGTCAGCAATTTTTCTTCCCGTAATGAGTCTTCATGGAAATATGAGAATTTTTGCTCTCCGGCCAGTCTTACCCCAGCGATCTCTGTATTTCCTTTTAAAGACAATGTGTCCGTAACAGCTTCTATGTCTTGCCACGAAGGCCCAATATTACGCGTCGTGCCTGATTCCTTGACAGCTGTCCATGCTAAACGGGACTTGCGGCCGTCTTTAGCGCTGCGTTCATACGAAATACTCATGCCCGGCTCAGATAAACTGCCGCTGCCAAGTTCAATAAAAAAATGCTGAATGTCCAGCTTTAAATCATCCTCTAATTTATTCAGCCTTAATGCCGTAAATGGCTGGTATACCCCGCCTTTATTATCATAATATTTACGGTACGATTGATAATCCATCTTCAGATAACCAAAATTCTGTTCACTGATCAATAGATCAACGCCATTGTCATTCTCTTGCAGAATTGAATGTCCTTCAAATGACACTTCCTTTCCATTGACAGCGCGGTCAAAAGAAACATTCTTTAAGCCCGCCGTATATCCATCTTTTATCCAATTCAGTTGACGGAATTTGGCCGTATCGCCTTTTACCGCGGCAAAATGGAACGGCATCATAGTGACATAAACTGGCGGTACCGCCTCCTCGGCATGGACCTCAAATACCGCCAAGCACATAAAAAGTAAACTTGTAAAAGAAATCTTTTTCCAATTTCTATACGATAAACTTTTCATTTAAGCCTCCTGGACTACATGACACGCTAAACTTTCATACAGCCCATCTTTATCTAATAACGCAAATGATCGTCAAAGTTTGAACCGTGTACTGCTGTGTGGCATCCCGCGCTAAAACAGGTCCCTTGCGTGAATCGGCCGCTATGGTTACTGGCGCCAATAGTGGGATAATTGATCTGTGTATGGCAGCGTAAACACAAGTTCAGGTCCCTGGAAACAAGCATTTTGTCATTAATGGAGCCATGGACTTTATGGCATGTGGTACAGCCATCTCGAACAACTTCGTGCTCCCAAACGAAAGGCCCTTCTTTATCTTTGTGGCATTTAAAGCAAGCTTCATTCACATTATTCAATGTGGTCGCAGACCATGGTTTTACTTCTTCTCCATGGGGTGAATGGCAATCAACGCAAGACATCTTCCCCTCAAGAACGGGATGATGGTACGGAAGACGGAATTCCGCTTTCTTATCGGTGTGGCAGGTAAAGCAAACTTCCGGGTTCTTTCGGGGGTTTATAATATTATTTTTGCCGCCGGAGGCATCCGCGTGGACACTGCCCGGGCCATGGCACATTTCGCAACCCTGGGCCGCGCCATCAGCTTTTTCATTGGTAATGCGCGCATGGGTGGAAAGCTTGAACTCCCTGCCTTCTTTGTCATGGCAGGTCATGCAGGTTTCCGCGCCCACATACGTGGCGGTTGTTAACATCTCGCGCACTTTTTCCTCTGATGCCTGGGCAGGCCTATGGGTGAGCATCACGCCTCCCAGAATCATCCCCAGAAAGATCAAGGTTGCTGGGATCATATTTGATCGAGCATCTTTGGCCCTCATAAACCCTCCCGGTTATTTTTCTTCTTCCGCCGCTGGCTTGGCATTTTTCTCAAAATCATCAAATGAACCCAATTGCTTAAAGGTCTCGGCCGTGGGGTGGGCCTCGAGTTTCATGGCTGCTTTGCCGTAATCATTCCATTCATGCAGCCCTTCATCTTTTTTGGGCTTCTCGGTCTCATGACAATTGATGCATTTGGGCTTGGCCTCCGGGAACGTTTCCTTGTAGGCCTTGATCTGTTTCAAATTCGCGTGGGCCGTGGACATTCCCAACACAAAAATAATCCCGATCATCAAAGCCGCGAGCACTTGCCTGCTGTCCACCCGCCGGACCTTTAAAATGGCTTTATAAAATTCTTCTATTTTCCGGGTGATCAACTGCTCTACTTCCTTCACCGCGTCCTGGCGTTTTTGCACATTCTGTTCAATAACCTTATCCAAATCATCAAGGCTGATCAGCTTGACCCCGGCGATCTGTGCCACTTGAGGGTCAACATTACGCGGCATGGAGATATCAATGCAAATCAGAGGACTGGTGCGCGATTTGACCACATTTTCCATGAGATCCCTGGTGACCAAATAATGGGGGGCCCCGGAAGAACAGATGCAGACATCCACCTTGGCTAGGACCTCTTTGAGGTCCCAAAAAGGAACGCTCTGTGCTTGAAATTCTTCGGCGATCACAGCGGCTTTTTCTTCCGTGCGGTTCATCAAATACACGTGTTTTGTTTTTTTCTGACGCAGATAATTCAAGGCCAGGCATCCCATTTTCCCGGAGCCGATCACAAGGACATTTTTGCCTTCCAGAGACCCCAGAAGATTTTGCGCCATGGAAACGGCCGCAGCACTCACAGACACGCCGCCGAAATCAATGTGCGTCTCCTGCCGGGCTTTTTTGCCTGTTTCCATCACAAAATTTGTCAGGATGTTGAGGGCCCTGTCCATCATCCCATTTTGACGTGAAAGACCGATCGCCTCCTTGATCTGCCCCAGGATCTGTTTTTCCCCCAGGATCAGGGAATCCAGCCCGCAGGCAACCCTTAAAAAATGTTCCGCGGCCCCGGGCCCCTCATGCACATAAAACATCTTCTGAAGGCCCTGGGTCTGCGGCTGATGTTTGATGGAAAATAATTTTTGAATGATCTCTGAAGGCGGGTGGCCGTCCACCACCGTGGCGTAGATCTCGCAGCGGTTGCAGGTGGAAAGAATGACGGCGGCCGCAACCGAAGGGTCGCTCTTGAATTCAGAGATCAAAAGCTCCCTTTCCAATGGGGACAAATGAAATTTTTCCCGTATTTCAATTGGGGACGTCCTGTGATTGATCCCTACCGCCAATATCTTCATTATTTTCCTTAAAAATGTTTATTTTAAAATAGCCGGGTCCAGGATCTTGCTGATGCTGGGGATCAGTTTGTCGCACAGATCGCTTTTGCTGATAAATGCTTTAATAAGATTTTGGTTGTCGAGGGGTTCTATGTCTTTGATGTCAAACATCGTCAACATGATAATGGAACAATTCGGCACGCTGGCCTTGATCTGAGTTGCCGCCTCCATCCCATTCATCCCCCGGAGCCAGAAATCCATCAGGACAATTTGCGGTTTGATCCGTTTGGCCAACAGGACCCCCTCTTCACCGGAGGAGGCCTCCAATAGATCGGCTTTGACGTTGCTCACTTCCAGGAAATGGCGCACCGCCTGGCGAAAATCTTTATGGTCTTCCACGATCAAGATGGTTAACATAAGGATATTATAAAATTTGAGAAGAGCTTGTTCTATAAGATAAACTACCCAAGAAATGCGTAGTAACACGCAGAAAAGCTAAATTAACCCCCTGGCTAAGGCATATTTCACAAGAGCGGCCGCGGTTTTAAGGCCCAGTTTATGGATGAGGTGACTGCGGTGGGTCTCAACGGTGCGGATACTGATCCCAAGACGGCCGGCAATATTTTTGTTGGCCTGGCCCTGGGCGATGCAGCGCAGGATCTCCTTCTCCCGCGGCGTCAGGATCTCCAGCGATGGAAAATCCCCCTCTTCCATGGACCGTACGAACTGTTCAGCGATCAAATTGGAAATGCCGGGAGATATGAATGTCTTGCCCTTCATGACCATTTTAACAGCGAGGACCAGCTGATCAAAAGCGCTGTCCTTAAGCACATACCCCCTGGCCCCCAAGGCCATGGCATGTTTAAAATGTTCGGAATCTTTTTGCATGGTCAAGATCAGGGACCTTGTCTTGGGAAAACGGCGCCGGATCTCCTTGAGCGTCATCAGCCCGTCCATATTGGGCATGGACAGGTCCAGCACGACACAATCGGCTTTGAAGTGGGCGCCCCCAAGTTTTTCCAGCAGGTCCTCCCCGTCACGGGCCTGGGCCACGACCTTAAAATCGGGTTCTTTTTCCAGGAGTTCTTTAAGTCCGGCCCTTAACATTTCATGATCATCGGCCAAGACAATACGGACAGGGGCCATCAGGTCTGCCCTCCGGGCCTACGGCCCGATAGGGCCGGAGGCCTCCGGCAAGGGATGTCCGCGACAATGACCGTTCCTTTTTTAGGCCGGGAGAGGATCTTGATCTCTCCTCCCAAAAGGCCGGTCCTCTCGCGCATGGTGATCAGTCCCAGGCCCTTGGATTTTTCTTCCGGAACAAAACCGCATCCATTGTCTTGAACGGTGATCTTTAAGCGGCCGTTGACGACACGCAAGGCGACCTTGACCCTGGTCGCCCTGGCATATTTTAAAATATTGGTGGAGGCCTCCTGGACAATGCGGAATATATTGATGGGGTCCGCTTGAAAACACAGGCCCTCCAGAGGACTGTGGTAAAAAGTGATCTTGACCTTCCCTCCGTGGTTAATTTCGCCGAACATCAATTTTAACGCGGTCGTCAATCCCAGGGCCTCCAAGGTTGAAGGCCGCAAACGCATGGCCAAATTGCGCGAGTGATCAATGATGGTGTCCAAATATTCAAGGATCTTACGGTGTTCTTTTGAAGGCCTGGCCGCTTTCTCCTGCAGCCACGCGGATTGGATGATCATTTTGAGCGTCGCCAGCGACTGTCCCAGATCATCATGCAGGTCACGGGCGATGCGGTCGCATTCCCGCTCCTGTGCTTGAATGATGCGCTGGGGCAGGGCTTTGATCTCATCTTCCATGTGTTTGCGCCGGGTGATCTCATTGCGGATGGAAACGTATTGGTAGGGCTTGCCCTTGTTATTTAAAAAAGGGACAATGGTCGTGTCCACCCAATAAATGCTGCCGTCCTTGGCGCGGTTGCGGATCTCGCCCTTCCACACCTTGCCCCGGGCGATGGTACGCCAAAGATCGCGGATAAATTCTTTAGGATGATAACCGGAATTGATGATGCGGTGGTCCTGGCCTAACAGTTCTTCACGGGAATATTTGGAGATCCGGCAAAATTGATCGTTGGCGTAAATGATCTTCCCCTTCTGATCGGTGATGGCCACGATCGAAGAGGTGTCCAGCGCGAACTTGATATCGGCCAGTTCTTTGAGTGTCTTTTGTAATGTGTTGTCTTTTGTGTCCATGCCCATAAATCAGCCCTTGAATATCTTTGGGCAATTATAGCATCCCGCACATTTACAACAAAGAAGTTAAGTTATTTTAATAGAGATTCACGGCGGTTGAGTTCACGTTGCGCGATCCTGGTCGAATAACGCAAAACTCCTAAAATTAAACGTAGTTGATCAGCATCCAGTTCCTGAAGGTCCTCTTCTTTTAATTCCAATAAATTGCTTAATGCTTCGACTTTGATTTTCATGGGGTCATCCTTTATACTTTTTCAAATTTAGCCTTTAAGGCCTCGATTTCAATGGGCGTGTATTGCTCCCAACGGGCGGACTGAGGATCGATCATTTTGGGGGAGAGGACAAAAGGCTGCAGGACATAATGTTTAGCGCCATCAATCAAATGCTGGATATCACACAGATCGTCACTAGAGCAAAATTCTTTGACCAACGTGGTGCGCAGCTGATACGGCAAACCGCTGGCCATGATCAGGTCAATGCTTTCCCGGATCTTCTGCGTATCACAAACAACGCCCGCGGCCCGGCTGTATTTCGCCCATGACGACTTAACGTCCATGGCAATATAGTCGATCAAATGACGTTCCATGAGGGAAGATAAGATTTCCGGATGGCTGCCGTTGGTATCTAATTTGACCGCAAAACCCATGTCTTTGATGCGGACGATAAAATCTGACAGACCTTTTTGCAGGGTTGGTTCACCGCCGGTGATGACAACTCCCTGCAATTTTCCCCGGTGCCTGTCCAGGTGGTCCAGGACCTCTTGCACAGGCACCGGTGTTTGGAACAATTGCGGGCAAACCAGTTCAGGGTTATGGCAAAAGCCACAGCGGAAGTTGCAGCCCTGGGTGAAAACAGTGGCCGCGACCTTGCCCGGGAAATCCACCAATGTTAATTTTTGAAAACCGCCTATGCGCATACCTGATACGTCTTACGTTCGTGGAACTCCTCCTTTTTACCTTTATTCCATTGCTTGACCGGCCTCAAATACCCCACCACCCGCGAATACACCTCGCATTCGCTCGCACAGTGCTCACAGGTGAAGTGTTCGCCGGCCAAATAACCGCAACCGGGGCAGACACTGAACGTGGGGGTAATCGTGAAATACGGCAAACGGTAACGCGTGCAGATCGTGCGCACCAGGTTCTTAACACTCTGGGCATCATCAATGCGTTCGCCCACAAAACCATGCAGAACCGTGCCGCCGGTATACAATGTCTGCAGATCATCCTGATGGTCCAGGGCCTCGAACAGATCGCTGGTGTATTGCACCGGCAAATGCGTTGAATTTGAATAGAACGGTTCATGGCCCTGGCGGTATTCCTCCTCATTGGCACAGATGATATCAGGGGACAGGGCCTTATCCAATTTGGCCAGACTATACGTCGTCCCCTCTGCCGGTGTGGCTTCCAGGTTAAAAATATTGCCTGTTTCCTGCTGGTATTGCATGAGTTTGGCCCGCATGAATTCCAATACTTTCACGGCAAAGGCCTTGCCTTCAGGCGAAGCGATGTTCTTCCCTAATAAATTCACGCAGGCCTCATTTGTCCCCAAAAGCCCTATGGTGGAAAAGTGATTTTTCCAATACTGGTCAAAACGCTCCTTCATATGACGCAAATAAAACTTGATATAAGGATACAGGTTCTCCTCGGTGAGTTTTTCCAGGATCTTGCGTTTGATCTCCAAACTCTCTTTGGCCAGGTCCATTTTTTTCGTTAATTGGGCAAAGAATTCTTCTTGGCTTTTGGACATATGGCCGATCCGCGGCAAATTGATGGTGACGACCCCGATCGATCCGGTCAGGGGTGCTGCCCCGAACAAACCGCCGCCGCGTTTTCTCAATTCACGGTTATCCAGACGCAGGCGGCAGCACATGCTGCGCGCGTCCGCGGGATCCATGTCTGAATTGATGAAGTTGGAAAAATACGGGATCCCGTATTTGGCGGTCATTTGCCATAACAATTCCAGATTGGGATTGTCCCAGTTGAAATCCTTGGTCATGTTGTACGTCGGAATTGGAAAGGTGAATACGCGTCCCTTGGCGTCCCCGGCGAGCATCACTTCCAAAAAGGCCTTATTGAACATGTCCAGCTCTTTTTTGAATTCACCGTAGGTCTCCTTTTGCGCCTGGCCGCCGATGATCACCCCCTGGTCCTTGTAATAACTGGGAACGGTCAGGTCCATGGTGATGTTGGTGAACGGTGTCTGGAAACCGACACGGGTGGGCACATTCACGTTAAAAACAAATTCCTGCAGGGCTTGTTTGACGTCTTCGTAAGTCAAAGCGTCATAGCGGATGAACGGCGCCAGCAATGTGTCAAAATTAGAGAAGGCCTGCGCGCCGGCCGCCTCTCCTTGCAGGGTGTAAAAGAAATTCACGATCTGCCCCAGGGCACTGCGCAAATGTTTGGGCGGTTTGCTTTCCATCTTGCCGGAGACCCCTTTAAAACCGACGGTCAACAGGTCTTGCAGGTCCCAGCCCACGCAATAAACGCTTAAAAGGCCGAGGTCATGGATATGAAAGTCCCCTTTTTGATGCGCATCTTTAATGGCCGCGGGATAAATGCGGCTTAGCCAGTAAAGTTTGCTGACCTCGGAAGAAATATAATGGTTCAGCCCCTGTAAGGAATAGGCCATGTTGCTGTTCTCGTTGACCCGCCAATCCTGCTGGTCCAGGTACTGGTCCACCAGGCCGGTATTGAACCTTGAGACAATTTCACGCATCTCGGCGTGCTGCTGACGGTAAAGGATATAGGCCTTGGCGGTTTTGCGGTAAGGGGACGAGAGCAAGACCTCCTCAACGATGTCCTGGATCCCTTCCACCGTCGGATTATCAACAAGGACCTGCTGGGCAATGTTCAATACCCTCACCGTCAGCGTCTGGGCCATGTCCGGGCCGAATTCCCCCGTGACCTGACCGGCCTTGACAATGGCCTTGGTGATCTTCTTAGGGTCAAACCCTTCTGTCCTGCCGTTGCGCTTGATGACGGTCGTGAATACGGCGATGGCCATATCTTTCCCTTTCTTAAATATAAGAACGTGTTTTACGGAAGTTGCCATGACGGATCTGTGTCGCCCTCTCATCCATAGGCGTATATTCCTGGGAAGGCGCGTCATAGACGGAAACCACCGGCATGTCCTTAAAAAATCCTTTGGCCCATTGGAGGCGTTGACGTTCCATGGGTCTGGCCCCGCTGGGCCTTAACGGCGTGTTCAACTGCACCTCATCAGGGCCCACGCGCCGGGCCGCCTGCGCTATTTGCGCCACGCTTTCAATATTTTCATTGACCAGCATCACCTGCAAAGCCAGCTTGCCTTTAAAAGAAGCACGGAAATCCACGATCCCCTGGATCACCCCGGCCAGGTCAAGCGTTTGTCCTTTGTCCACTGTTTCAAAAGACACCTGACTTGCGGCGTCCAGTTTGGCCAGCACAAAATCCGCGAGCATCAGGTCCGCGCGCACTTCAGGCAGGGACATCAGCGATGAATTGGTGATCACCGCCACCTTCTCATGCCGCAAACCTTTGATCTTGCGGATCATTTCCCCCAAATTTTTGGCTAAAGTCGGCTCGCCGCGTCCGGAAAAGGTGATGTGGTCCACAAAATGTAAGGGAATGCGGCGGATCTCATCGACAATTTCATCGGCAGGCACAAAGACCTTGCGCTCATTGGTCAATTTCGCGGTCTTGCCCAATTGACAATAAATGCAATCCATATTGCAGATCTTCTGCGTTGAAGAAAGCGGATCAACGCCTAGTGACCTGCCCAAACGCCAGGAATGCACCGGTCCATAGATATATTGAAAAGGAGCGATCATCCGTACAATTCCTCCCTGCCTGCCGGCTTGCATTTACACCATATTTAGTGGTATAAGAATCTTTGACCACTATATCGTGTGGATTAATATAAGATAATTGCGGGGATGTGTATATGAGCAATACTACGTAGGAACCTACGTACTGCAACAATAAACCCTGCTTCGCTCAATTGCTTTCGCGTTGGGCTTCGCAGGGTTAAATTCGCCCAAACAACTTACGTCCCGTAAGTTGTGGGCTCATTTAAGGATGGACCAAACAGCCGGGACATTTGACCGGGTCCTGGTCGGAGAGATAAATGTTATAGTTGGGGTTCCCGTCGGCTTGCAGGAAGCCCGCCGCCCCCTTCTCCACGCGGAAAATGGCATGGTCCACCAGGGTGTAATTGCCCGGGACCTCCAGGGCAAAGTCAACCACGGTGGCACCGCCGGCCGGAACTAATGTCGTCTGCACGCTGCGCGCCGGCGGACTGATCAGGTCCGCTTCACGATAAACATGGTCAAAGATCTCTCCGATCACGTGAAAAGAAGAGATCAGATTAGGTCCGCCATTGCCGAAGAAGATCCTCACCCGGTCGCCGACCTTGGCGTTCAATACCCCTTCATTGGTCAATGACCCCACCCGTCCGTTGAAGACCACGAACATCGGATGCTCGTCCAGTCCTTTTTGATGCGAAAACTTCAACAGCACCGCGTCTCCCTGCTTGCCTTGGGCAAGTTCATCGCCCCACACGCTCTTGTCTTCTTGACCATCCATATGCGCATGGTCCATCTCAACGGGCTTCGGTTCCCCATCAGGGTTTTGTGCGTAGATCTCGCTTTGCATGACATAGAACTCTTTGTCCACCTTAGGCAAACCATTGGCCGGTTCAACCAGAATAAGACCATACATCCCGTTGGCAATATGGTCCATCACCGGCGGGGCCGCGCAATGATAGACATAAAGCCCCGGGGCCATCATTTTAAACCAGCTGATACGTTTTTCACCGGGGACAACCGTTGTCACCGGGGCCCCGCCGCCCGGCCCTGTCACCGCGTGGAAATCAATATTGTGGGGCATGCCGGTGGTGTCTTTGCTTTCATGGTGCACCTCTAAAATATCACCCACGCGCACACGGATAAAGGGGCCGGGCACATGGCCGTCAAATGTCCAGAATTCATAATTGAGCCCTTTGTTAACTTCCATGACCTGACGCATGGACGTCATGTGCACTTCCACCACCGCGGGTACTCGACGGGTGATCGGCGCAGGCACTTGCGGGGCATAGATCAATGGCTGTTTCACGCGCAATTTAGGAAAAGAGACCGCGTCTTTGGCATGCACGATCATGCCGGAGACAAACGCGCTGATCACGAATAATAAAACCAAAAGCCCCTGAAATTTCTGGATGACCTTGCCTTCTTGAGATTTATCCATAGTATCCTCGTTGATCAGGGTCCTGCTTGGGTTGACGGGGCGGGATCGCTGGAAATGGTCAGCAGATAATCACGCAGGGCCTTGATCTGCCTGCGTTCATCCCCGTTGAGGATGTCCGCAGGCCCGGACTCATCAAAGTTTTTCGGGTCAAAATACGTCGGCATCTTGGTGCCGGGCAAAAGGTCCGCCGGATCGGTCAGCCATTGGATGATCCAGTCGGGTTTCAAACGCTTGGCGGTCAAGGCGAAATTCGGCGCCCAGCTGTCCGCGGAACCGCCGGGCATCTGGTCCCCCACGATATGGCATTGGGCACAGCCGAAATAATCCTTAGAGAATAGTTTGCCGGCGGCCTCAAACTCTTCCTTGCTCATCTGCGGATGATAAATGTCGGTGAACGGGAATTCCTGGTCATCAAGATAATTGAAATATTTGACCAAAGAATTGATCTGGCCGGCGTGGAAACTGTAGGTCGGCATGCGCACATGCAGCCACGGCCGTATGGGTGTGGGGCCATGCAGGAATTCGAACAGCCACTGGGCCTGCACTTTTTGGCCTTCCCCGACCAGATCCGGCGGCGAAAAACTGCGGACCACGGATCGGGCATCACTGGTCTCCTTGCCCTGATAGGCCACCAGCCAATCGACCACGGTGCTTTGAATGGCCCCGCCTTCCCCTTCAATGACATGACAGCCCTGGCAATTGAACTGGCGCACGATCCTTTGTCCCTCATTGATGAACGCCGCTTTCACCCCCTGATTCGGCATTTTCGACGGATCAGGCCGGTCTTTGACAAAACCCATCAAAGCCGTAGTGATCGCCTGTGCTTCTTCTTCAGTGAAATTAAAATTGGGCATTTTGAGTTTTTCCAGGGCCTCTTTCACCCTGCCCTTGTCAAAAATACGGGGATCAAGCATTTTCTGTTTGAACCATGCCTCTTTGCTGTGTTCAATGTCCGCAAAACCGAAATCCAGCCGTTCAATGCTCTTACTGCCCTCTTCGGTCAATTCGGTACCGATGGGCTTTTCATTCTCAAACCCGGGGATGTTATGGCATGAAAAACATCCGTATTCGCGGACGAGACGCCTGCCGGCGAACGTGAGTTTTTCATCCGTTGACATGGCCCTGATCCTGGCCTTGGAACTTTCAACGGTTTCCGATTTTTTAAGGAGATCAAGAACAATGGTGTCCAGGGTCTGTTCATCCACCGGCACAATGGGCTCGGCCGCGGCCAACGAAACATCCTGCGCCAAATACGCGGCGATATCCGAGGCCTCCGTATCGCTCAAGCGCATGTTCGGCATTTTGCTTTCCGGATGATAATGCGGGGGGTTTTTAAGCCAGTCAAACAGCCACGCCCTGGACGTCTTGCTGCCTAAACCGACGAGGTTGGGCCCGAATTCACGTTGCAGTTGGCCGCGATCACGTTTGACATCTGTCTTTTGGGGTCCTACCTGATGACAGGCCATGCATCCTAAAGATGAAACCAATTCTTTTCCTTTGACCGGGTCCCCATCCTGCGGCGCGTCCTGTGCCTTGAATGGTTTGCTGTTGGCGAACAGGAATGCCACGATCGCGTGAATCTCCTGTTGGTTCCTTTTAATGGAAGCCGGGTCATTGGTATTGCTTTGGTCAAAATACGACGGCATCCAGGTGTTGGGACGCAGGGCCTTGGGGTTTGCGATCCATTGATAGGCCCATTCCATGGTGGTCTTGGACGCCAAAAATTCCAAACTCGGACCTGTTTTAGGCCAACCCTTGTATTTCTTGATGGTGTGACATGCGTAACAGCCGGCGCGTTCGATCAAATTCAGGCCAAAATTCAGGATCGGGGCGCCTTTGATGACGGTCTGGTCCTGATGGCATTTGAAACACGATGCCTGTGTGGACTGCGCGGCCAGCATGGGCTGGTCCCAATGATGCGATTCCTTCCAGCCGTATTTCTTTTGCCATTCTTTTTTCTGTTCTTCATTGCGCGGCGTATGCGCGGCGGAAACAAAATCCGTGGCCCTGCCCCGCCCCATATGGCAGGTGGTGCAGGCGAACGAGTCCATCGGATGCGGGGAGTTCTTGTCTACGAACATTTCCAGGTCCGGATGTGCGCGAAACGGCTGGCCCACGTCCTTAAAATCAGGATTGTCTATCCCTAAATGGCAGGTGGTGCAGCGGTCCACCCGGGGGACTTTCATGAAATTCATATCTTCAGGGATATCTTTAAGGACGATCTGGCGGATCTTGTAATTCGGGTTGGCCAATTCAACGAACGGCATATCGCGCACGGCTTCGGCCAATTGATCGGCCGGCGACATTTCCTGCAGATCAATGCGTTTCAATTTGCGCTGGAGGATCTCTGCTTTCTTGGCGACGGCCAAACGTTTTTTATCCAGGTCCCTGGCGTCTTTTTCGATATTTTGAATGTCGTTTGTTCTCGCCTTGATCACATCATCCTGGGCTTCGATCTTTAAGCGCAACTGTTCCATTCTTGCATCCAGGATGTCTAACTGTATTTTTAATTCCGGGGCCCCCTCTTGCCCCTTGCCCGCGGCTTGTTCATACCTATACTTGAGCGCATCAAGATCGGCCTTGACGAATTGCGACTGCTGGACATAAAGTTCTTTGACCGTTTGAGCGTTGGTGATCCGCTGGCGGGACGAAACAACGGCCAGGGCCTGGGACTTTGACCCGTCCTGGACGGTTTTCAGTTCTTTAAGGACCTTTTGATAGTCCTCATTTTTGGCCAGCTCATTGTTCTGGGCGTCCAGTTTGACCCGGGTTTTTTCAACTTCCAGGGCCCTGAACTGGCGCTGATACGTTTTCCATTCACGGGCATAATCCTTGGCAAAAACACCGAACAAAGACACCAAAAGCACCAGGGTCGCTATGGCAAAGATCTTCTGCAGTTTTTTCGGGTCGTAATGCGATTCAGGGGGCAACGGCGGGGGCATATTAAATGTTAAAAAAACATTCCGGTATGGCGACGATATATTTGATGTTGAATAACCAGCGCAGATACATCTTGATGGGCAAACTCAAGGCCATCAGGAAGAACACAACGAAAATACTGTAACGGACGACACCGACGCGTTGGTAAAGGTCTTTTAAGACCGTTTTGGCCAGGATCGCGGGCAGAAGCCCGAAATACGCGAATAGGGTCAGGAAACCTGGAGCTTCCCTTAACAGGACGTTGGACGGCATCCCCTGTTTAAGGCCGATCATGTAGACCAGTTCCGAAAAATTGATATTATTCAAGGCAACGACCTTGTCATGGTCCCAATATTCGAAGGGCCCGAAGAAATTCCAGTTGGGACCGCGCAAGAACGTACCGGTGAGGATCAAAAACACCCACAGCACCAGCCAGAAAAGCATGAACGTATTGATGGCGAACTTGCGGTCCTGATAGGTGTAATACCCCAGGCCTTTGCGGTTCGTGTCAATATAAGGAACGCACATGAGGCCCAGCACAATGACGGTCGGGAAAACAACACCCGCGATCCAGGGGTCGAAATACACGAGCATTTCCTGCAATCCCAGGAAATACCACGGGGCTTTGGAAGGGTTCGGCGACACCGTCGGGTTGGCCGGCTGTTCCAAGGGTGCTTGCAGGAACATGGCCCATACGGCCAACAAAGCGGACGTGCAGACCAGGGCGATGAACTCGATGTGGACCAAGTCCGGAAAAACCAGGACTTTTTCCCGGCTTTCAGCCCATTCCTTGGGTTTTCCGCCGGCTTTGAGGGCCGCGTCATTTTCCATGGCCTGTTTCATGGCAAACCACAGGAAGAAAACCACCACAAAAATGAGCGCGGCAATGGGCACATTGTCCGGCTTAAGGACGATGAGGCGGAAATTTTCATCGGTCAGGCCGAACGCGAATACCAAAAACAGCAGAGAAAACAGGACCATGCCGCCTTTTTTGGTCCAGAGGCGGTCCACACCCAGGAGATCATGGATCTTTTGGAGAAATTTGAACGGCGGAAAAAGGATCAAGTATCCGATAAGGACGATATTGAATAAATATTTCGGCGCGGCAATGATATTGATAAAATGTTTGATCTCTTCCATCATTATGTCGGTCCTGAAATACCGCCGTCCTTGCGGATGCGCCAGAAATGCACGATCATGAAGATCATGATGATAAACGGCAAACCGATGCAATGCAAAACGTAAAAACGCAGCAACGCGCTTTCCCCCACGAAACGCCCGCCCAGCAAAGCAAAACGCGCGTCGCTGACAGAGGTGACGAAATTGACGTCGCCGATGCTCAATAAAGAAGACCCGGGGCCGCCCATGCCCAAAAACGGTGTGGCGCCGGCCATGTTGGAACCGACGGTGATGGCCCAGATGGCCAGCTGGTCCCACGGCAAAAGATAGCCGGTGAAGCTCATCAGCATGGTCAAAACAAGCAGAATAACGCCGACGACCCAGTTGAATTCCCGCGGCGGCTTGTAGGAACCGGTCATGAACACCCGGAACATGTGCAGCCATACGGTGATGACCATCAGATGCGCGCCCCAGCGGTGGATCTCACGCATGATGCCAAGCGGCACCTGCTGTCCCAGGTCCAGCACATCGCCGTACGCGTATTCGACCGTCGGACGGTAATAAAACATGAGCAGGATGCCGGTGACCGTCAGGACCAGGAAAATGAAAAAGGACAGTCCTCCCATACACCAGGTGTAACGCACCTTGACCGCGTGTTTGGGCAGGCGCACCGGATGCAGGTGCAAAAACACGCTGTTGAGCATGATCATCATGCGCTGGCGGTGTGTTGTCACCGGAACGCCCGTGCGGAAAATGGAACGCCACACCACGGTCTCTTTGATCTTGTCCATCAAGCTTTTTTTATTTGGGTCTGCGGTCATACGGCTATGAATGAATCGGGGTCGGTCCATTCTCCTTTTTCCTGTTGGAATTTTTTGGTCTTGTCCACGATGATCTCCCCTTCGTCGGAAAGCGCGATCTTGAACCTTTCCAAAGGCCGCGGGGCCGGACCTTCGAAATTGATCCCTGTTGTGTAAAACCCGCTGCCGTGGCAGGGGCATTTGAATTTAGTTTCAGAAGGCATCCAGTTGGGGGTACATCCCAAATGGGTGCAAACGGTGGAAAGGGCGTAAATTTTTTCGTCATCGCGCACGATCCAAACACCATACTGGTCTTTGAACTGTTCAGAGACCTGCCCGACTTCGTATTCATCCGGGTATCCGGCGCCAAAGATCTGCACCGGTTCAAAAAGCACGTTGGGAAATAAGAACCGCGTGACCATGGAGCCGTAACCGGCGACCACGGCGGCAAACGCCGACCAGCCGACCACCGACCATTTGATGAAGGAGCGGCGGTCCATGTCGTTACCGGCCGTGCTGAATTTTTGTTCCTCTGCCATTACGATCGACCTTTACGTTCCAAAACCTTACCCGCCAGGGCGCGCACATTCATGTTTTTGTCCGAAGCAAAAAGACCTTTCAAAACAGCGTCAATATCAGGATCATCCCATCCGGCCGTGGCTTCAATAGCGACCGACACGATCCTGGTCTGCTCCTGGGCGTCCACTTGGGGAAAGCCCGCCAGATAATCACGGTCCAGGAGTTTTAACACCATGGGTTTGGCGGAAATATCCCCCATTTTTGCCAGGGCAATGGCCGCGTCCCAGGTGATATTGGGCTGGGGGTCATTGAGCATGGGCCTCAACGCCGGGAGGGATCCCGCGTCCGCTATATTCCCCAACGCAATGACTGTGGCCAAACGGATACGGGGATCGTCATCCTGCAGATACGTCAAAAGATCGCCTGTCGCTGTTTTGCTTTTTAGTATACCAAGCGCCGTAATGATCGCGTATAAATTCTCATCTTTTTCCTCCTTGATATTTTCAAGCAGGACGGGAACAAAACGGCTGTCTCCCGTGCGGGCCATGGCCAGCGCCAGATATTGCCGCACGCGGTCATCATCGTGTTTGGAAGCGGCGAAAACAGACGTCATCCCGTCAAAGAATTTCCGGTCCACGGGGACTTCGCTTTTGTTGACAAGAACGCGGGACAATTCAAACGCGGCCTGCCAGCGCTTGGTCGATCCCCCTTCTTTGATATCCCGCAGATAATCATAAACGCTGTGTTTCTCCATCGTGAGGATGCGCACCGCGGCAAACAACAGGACACTGAAAACCGCGATCAGGAAAGGAACGACGAAGAATGAGTGGACAATAACGCCGAAGATAGATTTCTTATCTTGCTCTTGTGCAGGGACTTGTGGGTCGTACGGCATGGGTGTATCTTATCCTAATTCAGGCTATATCTAGGTCTACAATCGGTTTTAGTCTCGAATTTCCACAAGCGACTCGCCCTGCTTTAATAAGTTTAGAGCGTCCGATAGAGTTTTCTGCAAAATCTTTTTAAGAGATCTATTGGAAGTATTGCCGCAGGTAATCCACAAAATTTGTGGAGGAGGGCCGAGTTCATCAAGTAAAACAAAAAAATCGCTATCCTTGGTCATCACCGTCACATTCTTTGCCCGCGCGGATTCATAAATCTCACGATCGTCCGCATCACGCAGGCCCAATTCGCGCACGGCTTTAGCTTCTATGCCAAAATTCTCTTTGAGCCATGGGGCCATCTGGGGAGAAATCTGAGCATCGATCCAAATCGTCACGGCGCAACCACCGGATGATCAAAGCGTTGGCCGGCAAACTTTAAGCAAGCCTGGACATCTTCCAGTTCCAAATCGGGAAGTTCTTCAAGAACTTCATCTGAGGTTAGGCCATTGGCCAAGAGTTCCAAAACATCGGCAACACGGATCCGCATTCCACGAATGCACGGCCTTCCACCGCATTGGTTTTTATCTACGGTGATCCTTTCTATTAATTTAATCATCTCTCTTAACCTCCTTTACAGCTTAAAATATTTTCTCACTTAATTGATAGTATATCATAAATAGGCTGTCCGGATTTCTATTTTCCATGCAAATATTTTTAGGTGCTGGCAGGAGAACTTGTCGCGGTCAATTCAGAGAATAAGGGCAGGGTTAAAGCTGGTTTGATCTCGAGGATGACGGGCACAAGGCCGTTGATGCGGATATTGTCCAAATTCGTGGAATTCATGTCGGTACCGCCGAAATAATTTAATGTATTACCTGATGACCATTTCGTCCAAAGATATCAGGGCATCATAGATATAAGAATACACGCCACAAAGAATGGGATCGCTGAGGTCAGGCTGATCCAAAGTACTTTTGAATAATTCTTATTTCCAAAAGAAACAGCTGAACAAACAGCAGCTACAGCCAAAATAAAAGGATTAATCAAAACAAGATTATTAAATGTCCCCATAATCATATCTGCATATGGCCCCTTACGAGGAGTATCATTTAACAGGGCGAGCATAAATACAGATCCGATAGCAAGAAGCAAAAGAATCGCATTAAAAAGGATTGCACCAATTGTAAAAATCTTTTTCATGTTTTGTCCGCAGAGTCTCAGTTTGAAATTCTACGAAAATTTTAAACGGGCACCGCTGTGTCAGCGAGAACGAGCACATTGTGGTCTGGGCTGACCTCAAGGATCCCGTCAGAAACAGCCAGCGTGGAAACGCCGGCCGCGGCCTTGATCATGAACTTGCCCGGTTTGAGCGCCGCCACCATGGGTGTGTGGCCGCTATAAACCTCAAAACCGCCTTCAAGCCCGGGTGCGGCCAGAGAATCAACATGACCTTCAAAAGCCTGTCCGGCGGGGGTTATGATGGATAATTTGAAACTCATGTTTAATTCCTAGGCAAATGGGGACATGTACTTGTTACGTGTCCCCATTTGCAAGGGGACACAAATCCCCTTCGGGGCTTTATGTCCCCGTCATTACAAGGTTTTGGCTTTGGCGATCACATCCTCAATAGCGCCGACCATGTAAAAGGCCTGTTCGGGGATGGCGTCGTGCTTTCCTTCCAGGATCTCCTTGAACGAACGGATGGTGTCTTCCAGGGGAACGTATTTGCCCTTGACACCGATGAACTGCTCGGCAACATGGAACGGCTGGGAAAGGAATTTCTGGATCTTGCGCGCCCGTTCAACCGTCAAGCGGTCCTCTTCGGAAAGTTCTTCCATCCCCAGAATGGCGATGATGTCGCGCAACTCCTTGTATTTCTGCAGGATCTCCTGCACGCCGCGCGCCACTTGATAATGCTCCTCCCCCACGATCTCGGGGGTGAGGATCGTGGACGTGGATGTCAAAGGGTCCACCGCGGGATAAATGCCTAATTCCACGATGGAACGGGACAATTCGGTGGTGGTATCCAAATGCGCGAACGTGGCCGCCGGGGCCGGGTCGGTATAATCGTCGGCCGGGACGTAAATG
The DNA here is from genome assembly GCA_030650275.1 of Candidatus Omnitrophota bacterium. Classification (NCBI taxonomy): domain Bacteria; kingdom Pseudomonadati; phylum Candidatus Omnitrophota; species Candidatus Omnitrophota bacterium. Next base: position 30,372 of record JAUSEK010000007.1, read on the forward strand.
GCCTGGATGGACGTGATGGACCCGTCCTTGGTGGAGGTGATGCGTTCCTGCAATTCCCCCATGTCGGTCCCCAGCGTCGGCTGATACCCGACGGCCGACGGGATGCGGCCCAGGAGCGCGGAAACTTCAGAACCCGCCTGCGTGAAACGAAAAATATTGTCAATGAACAACAGCACGTCCTGGTGCATTTCGTCACGGAAATATTCGGCAACGGTCAAAGCGGAAAGGGCGACACGGGCCCGCGCGCCCGGCGGTTCATTCATCTGCCCGTAGACCAAAGACATTTTGTCCAGGACCCCGGCCTCTTTCATTTCCCGATAAAGCGCGGTCCCTTCGCGGGTGCGTTCCCCCACACCGGCAAATACGGAATAACCGCCGTGCTCCTTGGCGATATTGTGGATCAGTTCCTGGATAATGACGGTTTTCCCGACGCCGGCGCCGCCGAAAAGGCCGGTCTTCCCGCCTTTGCGATAGGGGGCTAAAAGGTCAATGACCTTGATGCCGGTGACCAGGATCGCCATGGACGCGTCCTGTTCTTCTATCGCCGGGGCCAGACGGTGAATGGGCATGCGTTTGACGGCATGGACCGGACCGGCTTCGTCAATGGGTTCGCCCAAAAGGTTCAGGACCCGTCCCAGCGTCCCTTCTCCGACAGGCATGGAAAGGCCTGCCCCGGTATTGATGACGTCCTGGCCGCGCACCATGCCATCGGTATTGTCCAAAGCAATGGTCCGCACGATATTGTCCCCCAAATGCTGGGCCACCTCCAGGGTCAAATTGTCTTGATGGGCATTCAGGACGGCATTGGTGGTTGTGAGGGCCGTGCCGATGGGCGGCAATGCTCCGGCCGGGAAACCGACGTCCACGACCGCGCCCAGGACCTGTGTGACTTTTCCGTTCATAATTGCTCCCCTATGTTATTTTAACGCCTCGGCGCCGGAAATGATCTCAATGAGTTCCGTCGTGATCGCCGCCTGCCGGGCGCGATTGCGCAACAAGGTGTAGCGATCGATCAAGTCCTCGGTGTTCTTGGACGCATGGTCCATGGCGACCATGCGCGCCTCGTGTTCGCCGGCGGCATTTTCCAAAAACGCGTAATAGATCTTGAACTCCAGGTATTTCGGAACGAGCAAAGCGAAGATCTCCTCTTGGGGCGGCTCATACAAATAATCGCCCCGCGCCAAGGGCTTTTGCCCCTCCTGTTTAGAAACAGTCAAAGGCAAAATGCGTTCCACCACCGGTTCCTGCGACAAAGACCCGCGGAAGCGGTTGCAGGCCAAATACACCGCGTCGTATTTGCCCTCCTGAAAAAGTCCGGAGATGTCCGCGGCCACCGTTTGACTGCCAGCCAGGTCGGGTTTGACCGTCAAACCCTCGTAATATTTTTCAACAGGGACCGTTTTGCGCAAAGAGGCCCACCCCCGGCGGCCGCAAAAACTTAAACCGATATGGATATGTTTATAATTGTTGTCCTTAAGCCATGAGCGCACATGACGGATGAGATTATTATTGAACCCTCCGCACAAACCTTTGTCCGATGTGAACAAAACGACCAGGGCCTTGTGCGCCGCCAGCCTGCTTTTCATCAAAGGATGGGCCGTTGTGCCCGCCGACGACGATAACCGGACCATGAGATCTTTGAGGCGTTGGGCATAGGCCTGGGCATTGCTCTGGTTTTTGTAGGCGCGTTTGAACTTGCTGGCCGAGACCATTTTCATGGTCTTGGTCATCTGGCGGGTATTTTTTAAAGACCCGATCTTTTTATTGAATTCCCTGGTGCCGATCATGCGCGAAACGCCTCTTTGGTTTCGGTCAGAACTTTATTCAAACCCGCCTTGATCCCGTCGGTCATGACGAGGGTTTTGTTGAACAATTGGACGAAATCACCGTATTGGGCATCCAACCGGATGTTGAGGAGGTCTTCAAAAGCGTGCACCTGACCGGGCGGCACATCATCCAGATAACCGTTGACGCCGGCATGGATGATCGCCACCTGTTTGACAACGGAAAGCGGGGTATGGATGCCCTGTTTGACGATCTCCATCAATCTCTTGCCGCGGTCCAATTGTTTGCGCGTGGCCGCGTCCAAGTCCGAGGCGAATTGTGAAAAAGCGGCCAATTCCCGGTACTGGGCCAGTTCCAGACGCAAAAGCCCGACCGTCTGTTTCATGGCCTTGACCTGGGCATCGCCGCCGACACGCGAAACCGAAAGTCCCGCATTGACAGCCGGACGCTGGCCCGCGTTGAACAGGTCGCCTTCCAGGAAGATCTGGCCGTCGGTGATCGAAATGACGTTGGTGGGGATGTAGGCGGACACGTCGCCGGCCTGGGTCTCAATGATGGGCAAAGCGGTCAAAGAGCCCGCGCCATTCTTGTCGCTCAATTTCGCGGCGCGTTCCAGCAAACGGCTGTGCAAATAAAAAATGTCGCCCGGATACGCCTCGCGGCCCGGCGGGCGGCGCAAAAGCAGGGACAACTGGCGGTAGGCCTGGGCCTGTTTGGTCAGATCGTCATAAATGATCAGCGCGTGGCGTCCGCTGTCACGGTAATGTTCAGCCATGGCGGTGGCGGAATAAGCCGATAAAAACTGTATGGGCGCGGGGTCGGACGCGGTGGCGGCAATGATCGTCGTGTATTCCATGGCCCCGTATTTGCACAGGGTTTCGTAGACCTGTGCCACCGTTGAACGTTTCTGGCCGATGGCCACGTAAAAACAATAGACCCCCTGACCCTTCTGGTTGATGATCGTATCCACCGCCAGCGTGGTCTTGCCTGTTTTGCGGTCCCCGATGATGAGTTCGCGCTGGCCGCGGCCGATGGGTGTCAGGGCGTCAATGACCTTGATCCCCGTCTGCAGGGGCTCGTGCACGTTCTTGCGGTCGATGATGCCCGGGGCTTTGAGTTCGATCTGGCGCCGGGCTTCGGCCTTGAAAGCGGGTTTGCCGTCGGCCGGATCGCCCAAACCATCCACGATGCGGCCGAGCAAGGCATCCCCGGCCGGGACCGAAGCGATGGTTTTGGTGCGGCGCACCTGGTCGCCTTCTTTAATATGAGAATCTTTGCTGAAAATGGCGACACCGACATTGTCCTCTTCAAGATTAAGGGCGATCCCCCTGATGCCGCCGTCAAATGCCACCAATTCCCCGGCCATGACATTGGCCAGGCCATGGACGCGGGCAATACCGTCGCCGACATTGAGCACGACGCCGACCTCATAGGTGTGCACCTTGGCGGAAAAATCAGCCAGTTCTTTTTTTAATATTGATGTGATCTCATCCGGGTCCAGTTGTCGGCTCATAAGTCCTCTTTAGAAACGCTCATTCAGGTTCAGGGCAAAATCCGTCAGCTGGGTTTGCATGCTGGCGTCAAACAAACGGCCCTGCACCCAGATGCGAAAACCGCCCAGCAAGGCAGGGTTCAAACGAAAATCGGTGATGATGTCTTTGCCGCAAATATCCTTCAATTGGGCTGTCAGGAAATGCCGGTCTTTCTGGCTTAGATCGATCGCGGTCTCGACTTGCCCCTTGGCCTGGCCGTGTTCCTCTAAATAGCGATCTTCAAAGGCCTCAATGATCGCGGGTAAAAGGCCCAGGCGGTCCTTGCTGTTGATAAACTGCACAAAATGATCAACAGCCGCGGGCAAACGGCCCTTGAAAACAGCGCGCAGAATACCGGCCTTTTCTTTGATGGTCAACAAAGGATTGACCGCGAATGTCCTTAATTCTTCGGATGTTTTGATCAGATCCCTAAAACCCGCAAGGGCCTGACGGGCTTCCTGAAGACGGTCTTCATCCTCCAAAGATGCGTAAAAGGCGTCTGAATACCGGCGGGTAACAGCATAAGACACTAGGCGATCTCCTTTAAGGCCTCTTGGACCAGACGGCGGTTCTTGTCATTGTCCATGTTTTCTTTGATGATCTTGGAGGCCAGCGTGACCGCGACCACGGCGCTTTCCCGCCTCAACTGGCCACGCACGCGCTCGCGCTCCCCTTCGGTCTTCTGATGGGCGCTTTCCACGATCTGCCGGGCATTGGCCTTTGCTTTTTGGTCGCTTTGTTTGGTCAGTTCGGCCGCGGACCTGCGGGAGTCCTCAATGATCACCTGGGCTTTTTGCCTGGCTTCGTCCAGGATCCGTGTTTTTTCAACCTGGACTTCCTGCAGCTGGCGTTTGGCCTCATCCGCTTCTTTCAGGGACTTGCGGATATGGTCTTCGCGCTTCTGCAGACCATCCAGGATCGGTTTCCAGGCGAATTTCTTTAAAATGAACAACAGCAGGAAAAATGTCAGCCATGTCAAAAAGACCATTGTGACATCAGGCGTCAGGATGTCGACCTTTACGGCATCATGTTCCATAAATTAGTCCCTCAAAGATCCCTCGCTCTTAGGCTCGGGATGATTCCGACATTACGTCGGAATCATTTATTCAGCGCCATGAAACAGATGACCAAGGCGAACAGGGCCACCCCTTCAACCAATGCCGCGGTCAAAAGCATGAAGGTCTGAATGCGGCTCAATTGTTCCGGCTGGCGGGCAATGGCTTGAATGGCGGAACCGCCGATGATCCCGATCCCGATCCCTGCCCCGACCGCTGCGATCCCCGCGCCGATGGCGGCTAAACCCGGATCTATTGGCATTTTATTTTCCTTTCTTTAATGACCATTAATGTTGCGGACGATAGATCTGCCCGATAAAGATCGCCGAGAGGAACGTAAAAATGTACGCCTGTAAGAACGCGACAAAGATCTCCAGCAAAGACACAAAGAGCGCCATGACGATCGCCGGCAGGGACACGAAGGCTCCCATCATGACCACAAGCCCCAGGATGGAGAGGATCACGATGTGGCCGGCGAACATGTTGGCAAAAAGCCGGATCATGAGCGCGAAGGACTTGATGAGGACGCTCAACATTTCCAGCGGGGTCAGCAGGATGAGCAACGGCGCGGGAACGCCCGGCAAAACAAAAATTTTCATGTAATTGAAGAAACCGTGTTTGGCCATGCCGCCCAAGGTCATGAAAATGAAGATCAGGAATGCCAGAGCGCCGGTCACGTTGACATTGGCTGTGGCTGTTGTCGGGAACAGAGGGACAAGCCCTAAAATATTCAGAAAAAGAATAAAGAAAAAAAGCGTCAAAAACAGCGGGGTCAACCGGCGGCCGTCCTCTTCTCCCAGAAATTCAATGGACAGGTCATCACGGATATGCAGGATAAAGACCTCAAATAAATTGGTCAATCCTGTGGGGACACGGTCATTTTTGCGGTATAAAAAGCAAAACACCCACACCACCAGGCCTGCGCCCAAAAGCAAGACCAACTTTTGTATGGTTAAAAATCCCGGCAAATGGACCGTGGGCAGGAACGGCAAATGCCATTGGTCCGAATCCATGATATGACGCATGATGTACTCATCGATCCGGAATGCTCCTTGTGCCACGGGCAGGCTCATAATGTTTCAATCATAAATCATAACTATAAACAGCGCAAGCAAATATGTGAAGAATCACCGACGTAAAATCTTCCAAAGTTCATAAACGATCAACAGGGTGCCGGCCCCCACGCCGGTCAACGTCCATGTATAACCGGTGCCCAGTTTTTGATCGGCAAAATAGCCGACAAAGAAACAGAACAGGAACTCCCCGGCCATGGTCCAGCCAAAATTAACCATCAAGTGATGTTTCAACGCAATCCGCCAAGGCCCCGATAAAACCCGGATGGCATTCCAGGGCCTTGCTCATGCGGTAATCCGTAAAACCGAATTGTTTTTCCGCCAGTTCTCTATATTCTATATCGATCTCACACAACGTCTCAATATGGTCCGACACAAAAGCGACAGGAACGACAATGACCTTGCGTACGCCTTTGCGGCTCAATTCTTCAAGTGTTCCCGGGGTCGTTGGCTTGATCCATTTGATGGGGCCGACATCGCTTTGGTAGGCAATGGCCCATTGGTGCTTGCGCCCCAATCTTTGGACAAGGCCGGCTACTGTCTGGCTGATGAGAAAGGTATACGGGTCCCCTTCCTGCAGGAAATAGACCGGCGTGCCGTGGGCCGAAAACAAAATATAAAAGTCATCCAGGTTCTCCCCGGGCCGCAGCGTTTCCCGGACGCGGTCCGCAAAGGCCTGGAGATAGCCCTCATACAAATGATACGGCAGGCAGGCCGTGAATTGCAATTCAGGATAGATCTTTTTGGCTGATTCCTTCAAATAAAAAATATTGGACGCGGTCGTGGACCTGGAAAAATGAGGATACAGGCTCAAGAGCAGCGCTTGTTTCTTTTTCTTTTCTTTGATCACGGTGATGGCCTCGTCAGGCAAGGGGTCACTGTAATTGAACGCCAACTGCGTATCCAGACCCCGTCCGCGTTTTCTCAATTCGGCTTTTAGGGCCTCGGTCTGCGCCAGCGAAGATCTCAAAATGGGGCTTCCTCCGCCGATAAGCCCATAACGGTCCTGGACGTGTTTAAGCCGCGAACGGATGAGAAGGTCAGCGAACAGGGATTGGGCAAAGGGAAAACGGATGATCAGGCGGTCGTTGAAAAGCCGCCGCAAGAACGGCTCAACACCGGCGATATCTTTAGGGCCGCCCATATTCATGAGGACGACCACCATGTCCTCGTCACGCAGGCCGGACGGTAAGACAGAAGGTAATTGGAGATTAACGGTCATAGAAAGGGATCAGATCCCTCGCTTTCGCTCGGGATTAATTCGGACTTATGACTTATGTCGCTCTGCTCCATAAGTCATGTCCTCATTAAAAAAATCGGAACTGTTGAGGGTTTTGAGTTTGGCGATCTTGGCGTCAAACTCAAGGATCTTCCGGCGGATGATCCCTTCAACCTCGGCCATGGCCTGGGCGCGTTTTTTCATGCCGGCGTCCACCACCTGGTCCAGATCATCAATGGAGCGCAGGTGCGCTCCGGGGATGTCCGCGACAGCAGGATCAATGTTGCGCGGCATGGAAATGTCAATGAATAAAAGCGGCCTGCCGGGACGCGCGGCCATGACCTTGGCAATTTGTTCCTTGTCCAGAATGTAATGCGGCGCGCCCACGGAGCAAATGCACAGGTCCGTCTCGGAAAGGATATCCTTAATATCAAAAAAAGACGCCGCGGTCCCGTTGTATTGGACAGCCAGGGCCTCGGCTTTCTCGCCCGTGCGGTTCATCAAATACATTTTAGCCAAACCCTTATTGCGCAGATGGGCGAGGGCCATTTCCCCCATTTTTCCGGCGCCGATGACCAGAACAGACCTGCCGGACAAGGACCCCAGCATGCTTTGGGCCATTTCGATCGCGGCCCAACTGACGGAAGAACCGCCATGGCTGATGGCGGTTTCATGGTGCGCTTTTTTGCCCGCGCACACGGCGATATTGGTCAAAATATTAAAATAACGCGACAGGGTGCCTATTTGGCGGGCCCGGTCCACGGCCATTTTGACCTGGCCCAGGATCTGTCTTTCCCCTAAAACCAGGGAATCCAGGCCGCAAGCCACCTTGAAGAGATGTTCACAGGCCCGGCGTGATTCATGGACATAAATATACGGGGTGTGATCAAAGTCCAGGCGGATCTTTTTGACCTTCGCGATCATGCCGATGACAAAGGCGCTGTCAACACAAGCGCTCCCCTTTTTTAAATAGACCTCAACGCGGTTGCAGGTGGAGAGGACAAAACATTCGCTGACCAGGGGGTGGTTCTTGAGCGTTGTTAAAAACAGGTCCTGCTGCTGCGGGTTTAAATAAAATCTCTCACGGATGGGAATGGGCGCTGTTTTGTGGTTCAATCCTATGACGAGCATGATGAGTGGACTATAACAAAAGTTTTACGAACAATCAAATGGTAATGTCCAAATTTCTTAAGGCCTGCCGGTATTCTTCGGGGGTGTTCACATTGTCCAGCCAACGGGGGTTTTGCTGGGTTATGAGATGGGTGTCGGACCCTGCGAGCGTTTTGCGGGGACAACGGGCCCCCTGCTTAAAAATGCTTATAAAATGTTCATACCCTCCGGCTTCCCAAATGGCGCACAACGGCTCCGGCAAACCGTCATGGGTGCTGATAAAGGCCGTGGCGGCCTTGGCAGGATCGCGGTGTTTGATCAGATAGCGCAGGGTCTTTTCATCGGCAAAAGGCAGATCGCAGGCCATGACAAGCCAGGAAACACCGGGATACGCGGTCATGGCGGATAAAATGCCTGTTAAAGGGCCGGCCTCCGCAAATGACGGCATATCCTCAATAAAATTGTCACCCCCGAATGTTTTTATCGGGGGTCCAGAGACCGTATGTTCTGGATTCCCGACAGAAGCATTCGGGAATGACAAACCTTGCTTTGACCGGCCGGAAATAAAAATTTCCGCACAAAACTCTTTCAACAGGTCCCGCACGTATTCCACCTGCGGCTTGCCATGATAGGACATCAGGGCCTTGTCCTGCCCCATCCTTCGGCTACGGCCGCCAGCTAAAATAAGGCCAAAAAGTTTGTTTTTTTCCGTGTTCATATTGAACGAATCCATCGGCATGGCCCAAGGACGTAAAATCCCCGGACCCGCCGAGATCAACCGGAGAACCGTCTTGCACCGGTACAAAACATGTCAGGTCGGTCTTCCAATCCACAGGACCTTTGAGCGCAACATATTTCTGCGGGACCTTAACGCCGCAAGCGCGATCAATATAGGGAATGACATAACGGTACGCGCAGACGAGCGTTGAGACCGGATTTCCCGGAAGCGCGAATACAGGTTTTCCATCCCGCGTTTGACCGAACCAGAACGGTTTGCCAGGTTTTTGCGCCACTTTATGGAAAAGTTTTTTGACCTTCATCCGGCTTAAAACTTTAGGGACATAATCGAACTCCCCCATGGAAACCCCGCCGCTTAAGACAATAACGTCAAAGTCCCTGCAAACAGCGCGCAGGCCTTTCAAGATCTTTTTTGGATCGTCGGGAAAATGGAACATCTTCACCCGGCATAAACCCGTTTGTTCCAACGCGGCCCGTAAGGCATAAGAATTAGAAAGCCGCGTTTGATAAAATGCCAGTGGTTTTCCGATATCCACCAGTTCATCCCCTGTCGCGATCACGGCGACACGAGGACGCCCAACGACCTTGACCCTTGTTCTGCCGACCGATGCCGCGATCCCGATATGCACCGGCAAAAGCCGTGTCCCTTTTTTAAGGACGATATCCCCTTGGCGGACGTCTGCCGCGCGCGGACGGATGTTCCACCCCGGCTTTGCGGCAACGCCCTGTTTCAGCACGGCCTTGCCTTGCCGAAACATGACCTTTTCAACAGGAATGACGCAATCATATCCTTTGGGCACGACAGCGCCGGTCATGATGCGCACGCAATGGTCTTTGTGTTTGACGGTCAGCGGTTTGTCACCGGCCGCGGCGATGCCGTCTATGGAGAAAACTTTTGCGGCCGCCCGCGAAGAAACGGCAATGCCGTCCATGAGGGCCTTGTCAAAAGGCGGCTGGTCGCGGTCCGAATGGATATCTTCACGCAGGATCCGTCCGTCGGATTCTTTTAAAGGACAAAATTCGGATGGGAAATGTTGAATATACTTAAGGATGATCTTTTGCGCGGCGTTGACAGTGATCATCATTTCCACTTGAACGCATGCACCGCTTCAACCACGGCCTTGAGTTTAAGAGGGTCGGTATCGGGCAGGACGCCATGGTTTAAGTTGAAAACATATTTGCGGTGATGTTTTTTAGCCGCTGTCAGCAAACGTTTGACCTCGGCCAAAAGAACTTTTTCAGGCGCGTAAAGCATGGTATTGAGCAAATTGCCCTGGATACCTTTGGAGGTCTTTATTTGACCAATATCAACGGTTTCGCAGACCGACAGCATGTCTGCCCCGCTTTTGTCCATGAGGTCAAAAAGGTGGGCGCAATTCTTCAGAAAATAGATCGAGGGCAATTCAACGGACTTAAAAATTCTCTGCACGTACGGCAAAACAAATTCCTCATATTCCGGATCACGCAATGACCCGGCCCATGTGTCAAATAACTGGAACGCCTTGATGCCCGCCTTCTGCTGTTGTTTCAAATAAGCGATGGTGTTGGTTGTTAAGAGTTCCATCATTTGATGGAAGGTTTTGGGGTCTTCGAACATCATGCGCTGGTGTTTGGGGCAAAGGTAGGTCAGGACCGTATACGGAGAACCTGCGAAACCAATGAGCGAAATGGACTCCGGCAAAACAGCGTTGATCAGTTGTATGGTGCGGCTGACATGCTCCAGGCCGCTGAATTTTCCCAGACGACGCAGGTCAGAACTATGGCGGACAGGGTTTTTAATGACCGGCCCCTTGCCGTCGATAAAATCAATGTCAAAACCCATACCGGAGGGCATGGTCATGATGTCGGCGAACAGGATCGCGGCGTCCACCTGCAGGATCTCCAGCGGCTGTAACGTGATGGCTCCGGCCAGTTCCGGGTTGCGGAATAATTCGCGCAAAGGACAATTGGCCTTCAGGGCCTGGTATTGCGGCAAATAACGGCCGGCCTGGCGCATGAACCACACCGGCACCCGGGTGTTCGTGCCCTTAAAAGCCAGCAGGAATTGATCCTGATCAGACAGTGCGCGAGAAACGTTTGTGCCCATTTTTTTGCCTCAAATACCAGTCAAACCCCATGCAAACATTGCGGATGAACAATTTGCCGAGATCCGTTACCATCAGACGGACATTATCCTCTTGAATAAGGCCGTCCTCAACACATTCTTTGATATGTTCGGCCTCGTCGGAGAAATAATCCCCGAACCTGTGAGCGAACACCTTAAAAAACTCATTTTTATCAATGACGAAGCGGCACATCAACGCATTGATGACCCATTGGCGGATGCGGTCATCCTTGGTCAAGACCTTGCCGCGTTCAATGGGCAAATGACCGGCCGCGATCTTCGCGTAATAATCAGGCAGGACCTTCACATTCTGCACATAGGTATTTTCCAAAAACCCGATGGCTGAAACGCCGAAACCCAAAAATTCGTCAGCGGGCTTTAAAGTATATCCCATGAAATTACGATAAAGCTGCCCATCATGGAACGCCTTGGCCATATCATCCGTCTGCAGGGCAAAATGGTCCATGGCAATGGCCTGATACCCGGCCGCGGACAATTTATCGCGTGATTGGGTGAAGATATCCAATTTCTCATCCTGCTGGGCAATGGCATCCAGATTGAATTTGTTCTGCGGTTTGGAAAGCCACGGCACGTAGGCAAAACTGTATAGGGCGATGCGGTCAGGCCTCAAACCGATGACCTGACCAACGGTCTTGCCGAACGTTTCCCTTGTTTGATACGGCAAACCGTAAATGAGATCAAAATTCACCGACTTAAAACCGAATTCACGGCACCAGCGGTTGACCTCGCTGACCTGTTCAAAGGGCTGGACGCGGTTGATGTCGTCCTGGACTTTCGCGTCAAAATCCTGCACGCCCATGGATACGCGGTTAAAGCCGAGATCTTTTAAAAGTTTTAATTTGTCCCTGTTGACGGTGCGCGGGTCGGTCTCAATGGCGATCTCCCCGTCAAGGTCCACATCAAAGGTGTCCGTGATCTTTGCGAATAAACGCCGGCATTGGTCCTCGCTCAAATATGTCGGGGTCCCTCCGCCCCAATGCAGTTGGCGCACGGTCTTTTTGCGGCCGATCAAGGCCGCGACCATGTCTATTTCTTTAAAAAGATGGTCCAGATATTCATTCCCGATCTTTTCTTCCCGGGCACGGATGACTTTGTTGCAGGCGCAAAAATAACACAATTGCTCGCAAAACGGGATATGGATATACAAAGACAGGGTCTTATCGTTCTGACCCAGCGCTTTTAATTTCCCGGCATACACCGCGGCGTCAATGGACGACGACCATTCCGGCGCCGTCGGATAACTGGTGTACCTGGGGCCGGCCACGTCGTATTTGAGGATGGTTTGCTTGTCAATGGTCAAAGACATAGGACGTGTTAGGTGCCGGATTAAACGTCGGCGGCTGGAGATTTCAATTGGTTCAAATTTCTTCGATTAAATTGAGCGCTGTCCCCCATTTTCGAACTAAATGTTAGATACTTTGCTAATTTTAATCTGAAGTTTTTCTGCCCACATGAGAGCTCCAATACCAGGAGCCAGAGTTATTACCATAACAAGCCAATTTATGATGTTTAACGGACTTAATAGCTCTTGTACTCCAGAAAAACCGCTTTTCATCCAAACGCCGATAATGCCCATAAATATCAAAATGCCAGCTAATGTGAGCCAAACATAGCCGAAGCATTGCAGTACCTTTATCCAAATTTTCACGCTTTCTCTCCCATTGATTTTTTCTCAGAAAAGAGTGTTTGTGCTTATTTCTTCTCGGGCGTGTAACCACCCCACAAACTGGCCATCATCAATTTTCCGGAATTCCCTGTCTGATCTCCACTTTCAAACCTTACCTCCCCCATCCAGTCATCAGTGACTTGACCAGGCATAAATTTCTGAAGTTCTTTTATCATAGAATCAATAATATTGATGGCTTTCTCCGCGTGCTCTTCCGTTAGCTCAAACGGATTCTTGGGAATACGCGTACTCGGCCAGACATCTCCCCTGAGAACGTTCACCCATGGAATTTCATTTCCGTTTTCTAACGTGATGGTTGAATTTTTTTCAAATTTAGCTGGGACAAACTGGTCTGCTTTGGGATGCGCAAACCAATTTCGAATTTTAACAAGCTCGTCAAACCATTGAAAAGGAATGCACGATTCATCAAACGTAACATCCCCATTGAGCCGACAGGTAAGTGGCGCTAGTAGCCATTTTTCACACGGTCCGATTTTCCTCTCAAGCTTTTCGTATGAGCCCGGAATATAAAAATCATCAAACACGCGGTTAATTAAAGCCTCTGCGGCAAAAACTGAAGATATGATTGAATGCCGTGCAAATAGACTTTTCAGCTTACTTGATTCCTTTGAGGCCATTAAAGCCAACGCTCGCGCATCATTTCTAAACAAATAAACGAAATTCAGTTCAACTTGATCTTTAGACATGTTTTATTGGAGTCACGGAATTTTTTATACGGCAGTTGGACTGTTTCAAGACCTTTAAGTATAGGCAAAACAGTAATTATACGTCCGTTATCGATCCATTTCAATTTGCTACGGAGAGCAATACAATATCTCCGACGGATCTCTGCCGGAATTGTTATTCTTCCATCCGCGTTAACCTTACTGATCATAGAGATTTGCCGGCCTTATTTGCTACAAATCGTTAAATTCCTCGACATTCAAATTCGCTTGTCGAATAAGACTTTTTAATAATCCAATACCAAGTTCTTTGTGTTGGGGAACGGACAACGTGTAGGGATAATCCGGCTTGACCAGCATCACGTGCGAACCGGCCTGGCGATCAACTGTCCAGCCGGCCCGCTTAAGCTTCTTTACTACTTCGGCGCCTGAACATAACCGCAGGCGATGACTCACACCAAGACCTCAACTTTTCTGACATGGCGGTGTCTCGTCTTGTCGTTCATCACAGCCAACCAACCGGAAATGGCTTCTTTGATGTTTACTTTTGCTTCAGCGATCGTTTTGCCTTGAGAAACGCATCCAGGCAAAGCAGGCACTTCAGCGAAATAATAACCTGTATCGTCTTGTTCAATAACAGCTAACAGTTTCATATGTTTTTACCTCCACGGTAAGTATAGCACATCCGGGCTGTCTAAAACGAAGAAAAATCAATCTTGTCGGGTGGCCTGGCGATGGTATTTGTTGAGGCGGGCGATGTGTTCAACGCTGATCTCTTTGGGGCAGGCGGCTTCGCATTGATAGGCGTTGGAACAATTCCCGAAGCCCTCGGCATCCATCTGTTTGACCATGTTCAAGGCGCGTCGGTCTTTTTCCACTTCGCCCTGGGGCAAAATATTCAAATGCACAACCTTGGCAGCCACGAAGAGCATGGCCGAGGCATTGGGACAAGCGGCAACGCAGGCCCCGCAACCGATGCACTCGGCGGTATCCATGGCCGTATCAGCTTTGTCCTTGGGCACAGCAACAGCGTTGGTATCGCAGGCCTGCCCGGTCTTGACGGAAATAAACCCGCCGGCCTGCATGACACGGTCAAACGCCGAACGGTCCACAGCCAGGTCTTTGAGAACGGGAAAGCCGCCGGCACGCCACGGCTCGATGACCAGGGTCTGCCCATCTTTAAAATGACGCATATGCAATTGGCATAAAGTCGTACCTTTTAACGGCCCATGAGGACGGCCGTTGATCACGGCCCCGCAAGCACCGCAGATACCCTCGCGGCAGTCATGGTCAAAGGCAATGGGTTCCCGGCCTTCCTTGGTCAAACGCTCATTGACCACGTCCAACATTTCCAAAAAAGACATGGCCGTGTCAATGCCCTCGGCCTTATAGGTCTCAAAACGGCCCTGGGACTGCGCGTTCTTCTGCCGCCAGACCTTTAATGTGAGATTGATTATTTTATTCATATATTCCTAAATAAGGGCGATTCATGAATCGCCCCTACGTACAGGCGTATGGCCATACGCCCCTACTTGTACGATCTCTGCGCCAAATGCGCTTCCTCAAATTTCAATTCTTCCTTATGCAGGGTGGGGGTTTGGCCAACACCGTTGAACTGCCATGCCGCGACATAAGAAAATTGGTCATCCCGGCGCAGGGCCTCCCCTTCGGGGGTCTGGTATTCTTCACGGAAATGTCCGCCGCATGATTCTTCGCGCTGCAAAGCATCGGTGACCAAAAGTTCAGCGAATTCCAAAAAGTCCGCTACCCGCCCGGCGCGCTCCAGCGCCTGATTAAGGTCTTCGCCGGAACCAAGGACGTTCACATTTCTCCAAAACTCCTCACGGATCTTTGGGATCTGCGTCAGGGCTTCTTTAAGCCCGGCCGCATTGCGGGCCATGCCGCATTTATTCCAGAGCAAATGGCCCAGCTGACGGTGAAAATCATCCACCGTGCGCTTGCCTTTGATGGACAGTAATTTCTTAACACGTTCATGAATGTCCTGTTCGGCGTTCTTGAATTCAGGATGGTTAACGGTGTCTTTCACTCCGGGTTTGACGTGGGCCAGATAATCACTGACGGTATAGGGTGCTACAAAATATCCGTCCGCCAGACCCTGCATCAGGGCGCTCGCCCCCAGACGGTTGGCCCCGTGGTCGGAAAAGTTCGCTTCCCCCAGGACAAAAAGACCGGGCACATTGCTCATCAAATTATAATCCACCCATAACCCGCCCATGGCGTAATGCATCGCCGGATAGATCATCATCGGAACCTTATAGGGGTCTTGGCCGGTGATCTTTTCATACATATCAAAAAGATTACTGTAACGTTCCTTGATCACATCCTTGCCCAGACGGCCGATGGACTCGGCAAAATCCAGATACACAGCCATACCGGTGTCCCCCACCCCTCGGCCCGCGTCGCATTGTTCTTTGGCATTGCGCGAAGCGATGTCGCGCGGCACGAGATTGCCGAAATTTGGGTATTTCCGTTCCAAAAAATAATCGCGTTCGTTTTCAGGAATATCTTTCGGTTTGCGTTCATCCTTAGGTGTCTTGGGTACCCACACCCGGCCGTCATTGCGCAAGCCCTCGCTCATGAGCGTTAATTTGGACTGGTAATCGCCATGCACGGGAATGCACGTCGGATGAATTTGCGTAAAACACGGATTGGCGAACAAGGCTCCTTTTTTATGCGCGCGCCAGGCGGCCGTGACATTGCAGCCCTTGGCATTGGTGGACAGATAAAAAACATTGCCGTAACCGCCGGTGGCCAAAACAACGGCATCAGCGGCGTGGGATTCAATGGCTCCTGTGATCAAATGACGGGTAACAATACCGCGGGCAACGCCATCAATGATCACCAGATCCAGCATTTCCGTACGTGGATAAAGCGTGACGGTTTTCTTGCCCGCTTCTTTCATGAGCGCTTGATAAGCGCCTAACAGCAATTGCTGGCCGGTTTGTCCCCGGGCATAAAAAGTACGGGACACCTGGGCCCCGCCGAAAGAACGGTTGTCCAGATACCCGCCGTATTCACGGGCAAAAGGAACGCCCTGGGCCACGCATTGGTCAATGATGTTATTGCTGACCTGCGCCAAACGGTAAACATTGGCTTCGCGGGAGCGGAAATCCCCGCCTTTGATGGTATCGTAAAACAAACGGCGCACGCTGTCCCCGTCATTGGGATAATTTTTGGCCGCGTTGATGCCTCCCTGCGCCGCGATGCTGTGCGCCCGGCGGGGGCTGTCCTGAAAACAAAAGGCGTCCACCTGATAGCCCATCTCGCCCAGGGACGCGGCCGCGGAAGCGCCGGCCAAACCTGTGCCCACGACAATGACACGGTATTTGCGGCGATTGGACGGATTGACCAGTTTAAGGTTGAATTTGTGGTCATCCCATTTGTCCTTCAAAGGACCGGAGGGAACTTTAGGGTCTAACATAGGGTCCTGTCAAAATAAAATAAACATAAACCGGGATGGAACTGTAACCGGCGGCAACGGCCATAGCGAAATATCCGCTGAAACATTTGATCCCCCGGGCCCAGCGCGCGTGGTTGAACCCCAGCGTCTGGATAAAACTTTCAACGCCATGCGCCAGATGTAGCCCTAAGAAACACATGGCCATGATATACAAAAGCCCGTGCAAAGGATCGGCAAACGCATTGACCACTACCCCGTAAAGGCCGTAACTATGGCCATTAATGAAACTGAACGGACCCTGCTGGTCAATGAATGTAAAATCCAATAAATGCCAGATCACATAAAAAAAGAGATAGGCCCCGCTGTACGGCAT
Organism: Candidatus Omnitrophota bacterium; assembly: GCA_030650275.1. Lineage (NCBI taxonomy): Bacteria > Pseudomonadati > Candidatus Omnitrophota > Candidatus Omnitrophota bacterium. Next base: position 47,152 of record JAUSEK010000007.1, read on the forward strand.
GAGCCGCTGTGACCAGGACAATGGCGGGCTATCCACCTGATAACGCTTGGACCCGCGCGCTTTGATATTCTCAAGGACCAAAAAATATGTGACAAACACATGGATCAAAAACGCCGCCAATAAACCACCCCGCATTATCCAAAGTACAGGTCCGAGCCCTTTTAATTTTTTGGCATAGCCGTTGAACGCGTCCGGCCCGCCGTAAATGAACAAATTACCGACCAGATGCATGATGATAAAAATCACCAGCACCAAGCCGGTCACGGCCACGATCTGTTTTTTAGTAATGGATGAATTCCATTGAAAACACATCATGAGTTTTACCAGACAGGTTTGCGGTAGACGCCCGTCAACTGGGCCTGGGCGAGGATGTGCCCGCGGATGGCTTTTTCCAGGTCTTTCATGGTGGCACCTTCATTGACATCCGTCATGATCTCATCCAGGGCGTAAACGCGGAAAATATAATGATGTTCTTTTTCATTGACCGGACATGGGCCGCGATAATTGTATTTACCAAAATCATTGAACAGTTCCCTGCCCGGCACTGTATTCTCCGGGATGGATCTTGTGTCGGGTTTGATATTATAAACCACCCAATGCACCCATACCCCTTCCGGCGCGTCAGGGTCATGCAGGGTCAAGGCAATGCTTTTGGTCTTTAACGGAATATTCTTCAATTCCAAAGGCGGGTTGGTGTCCGAACCGTGGCAGGTGAATTTGACCGGAAATCCCCCGTTGTCCGTGAACGCGGGGCTGACAATCGCGAATTTCAACTTTTCATCCGCGTGGACAAACAACGGAAAAATAAGACAGATCGCAAACATCAACGCGCTGGACCCCCGACTAAAGCATTCGGGGGTGACAGTTCTAAGTTTCATCATATTTTTCTTTCAATGAAGCAATGACGCTGATGTCGGCGAGGGTGGTGATGTCGCCCATCACGCGGCCTTCGGCCACGTCCTTCAATAAGCGCCGCATGATCTTGCCGCTGCGGGTCTTGGGCACATCCGCCGTAAAAATGATCTGTTTGGGCCGCGCAATGCCCCCGATCTTCTGCACGACATGGTTTTTTAAGACCTCCTGGGCCTCCACCGACGGTTGATGGACTTCCTTTAAGATGACAAACGCCACAATGGCCTGGCCTTTTAAGTCATCCTTGACCCCGACCACCGCGGCCTCGGCGACCATCGGGTGGTCCACCAGAGCACTCTCCACTTCCGCTGTCGCGATATTATGCCCGGCCACCAGCATGATATCATCCACCCGTCCCAAAAACCAGAAATACCCGTCCTTGTCGCGCTTGGTCCCGTCACCGGCGAAATAGGACCTGCCCTGCCATTTGTCCCAATAGGTCTGCTGATAACGCCCGGGGTCGCCCCAAATGCCGCGCAGCATGGACGGCCACGGGCTCGTAATGCTTAAGAATCCGCCGCCCTCGGGGATGATATCGCCGTCTTCATTCAGGATCTCGGCCTCAATGCCCGGCAAAGGCCTGCCCGCGCAACCGGGTTTCATGATGTTCAAGCCCGGCAGGGTCGTGATCATGATGCTTCCGGTCTCGGTCTGCCACCAGGTGTCCACGATGGGGCATTTGCCGCGGCCGATCTGTTCGTAATACCAGATCCAGGCCTCGGGGTTAATGGGCTCGCCGACACTTCCCAGCAAACGCAAAGACGACAGGTCACAGCCCCTGGGCCATTCAACGCCCCATTTCATAAAGGCGCGGATGGCGGTCGGCGCCGTATACAAGATCGTCACCTTATATTTTTCAATGATCTTCCAGAACCGGTCGCGTTTGGGAAAGTCCGGCGCGCCTTCGTAAATGATCTGGGTGGCGGCATTGGCCATGGGGCCGTACACAATATAACTATGCCCGGTCACCCACCCGACATCCGCGGTGCACCAGAAAACATCATTGGGCTTAAGGTCAAACACCCAGCGCGTCGTATTGCATACGCCGGTCATGTATCCGCCGGTGGTGTGGATGATGCCTTTGGGCTTGCCCGTTGTCCCGGACGTATAAAGGATGAACAGGATGTCCTCGCTGTCCATGGGTTCCGGCGCGCAATACGCTGAAACATCGCGGACCACGTCATGATACCAATGGTCGCGTCCCTCTTTCATGGGAACGTCCTGCTTGGTACGGGCGACCACGATCACATCCTGGATGCCGGGTGTTTGCGTCAAAGCCATGTCCGCGGTGGTTTTCAGATCAACCACGCTTCCCCGGCGATAACCGCCGTCGGCGGTGATCAATAATCTGGCCTGGGCATCATTGATGCGGTCACGCAAAGCATCCGCGCTGAAACCCCCAAAGACCACGGTATGCACGGCGCCGATGCGGCTGCAGGCCAGCATGGTAAAAACAACCTCGGGGACCATCGGCAAATAAACGGCCACGCGGTCACCCTTTTTGATCCCTAAGGCCTTCATCGCGTTGGCGAGTTTATTGACCTCAAGATAAACATTCTCATAGGTCAGGACACGCTCATCGCCGTTTTCCCCTTCCCATAAGAACGCGGTCTTTTTGCCCAGATTGGCCTTGATGTGCCGGTCAAGACAGTTATAACTGGCGTTGAGTTTTCCGCCGACGAACCATTGCGCGAACGGTTTTTCCCAGATGAGCGGTTTGTCCCATTTTTTGAACCACTCCAGGCGCAAAGCGCATTGTTCCCAAAAAGCGACGCGGTCGGCCGCGGCTTGCCGGTCGAGAGCGTCGGTTTTTACGTTGGCGTGGACCTTAAAGACCTGGGGAGATTCAAAAACGCGGGTTTCCTGCAAAAGGTCGTCAACTTCGGTCTTAAATTGCTCCATAGAATTATTCTTTTTCTTCAACGGATGTGATAACGCCGCAGCCGATACGATCGCCGGCATTACCCGTGGGCTGGCTGAAATCATCTTCCTTGGCGTGCACGATCATGGATTTCCCGACAATGAGGTATTTGCCTTCCATCAAAGAAACACCGGGCAGGAATACCTTCAGGATCCCCTTGCCTTTGGCGTTGGCCTCGATATTGCCCATGTCCCCGGGATGGGCATGCTCGATCCCGTCCTTGGCCATGTCACCATGCACAACATGATCAGGATTAAAATGGCCGCCCGCGGCCTTGCCGGAATCCGCGCAGCTGCCTTTCTCATGGATATGAAAACCATGCTTACCAGGCGGCAAATTGTTCACCACCGCTTCGATATTCACTCCGCCATTGCGTTCACTCAATAAAACCTCTCCAGAAACATTGGACCCTGACGTCGTGCCTGCGATAACGGCCGTGGCCGTGGCAGCCCAGGATGAAGATGCACAAAATAATATTACCGATAAAAACAATAGAATTTTATGATTGATATAATCCCCCTACGCCAATTCGATACCCACCGGACAATGGTCGGACCCTAAAACATCCTTTAATATAAACGCCTTTTTTAAGGCGGGTAACACATTTTTGGTGACAAAAAAATAATCAATGCGCCAGCCGACGTCGCGGGCCCGGGCCCCGGTGTAATAATCCCACCACGTATAATGTCCCGGCTCCTTGTTAAAATGACGGAACGTATCCACATACCCGCAGGCAATGAACTTGCTGACCCATTCGCGCTCTTCGGGCAAGAACCCCGTATTTTTGGCGTTCTCCTTGGGCCGGGCCAGGTCGATCGCGGTATGCGCGGTGTTGACATCCCCGGTGATGATGATCTTCCGGCCGCGCTTACGCAGGGCTTCGGCTTTCTTTAAGAACGCATCGTAGAAACGCATCTTAAAAGGCACGCGCTTATTGCCGGCCCCGCCGTTAGGATAATAAATATTAAAAAGAACAAAATCCCCGTAATCCGCGATCAGCGTGCGGCCTTCGCTGTCAAACTCTTTGACCCCAAACCCCTGCACAACACTTTGGGGCTGTTTCTTGCTGTAGATCGCGACACCGCTGTACCCTTTTTTTGCGGCAGACGACCAGAAAGAACAATATCCATCGGGCTTAATGAATTTTTCCGTCAATTGTTCAGGATGGGCCTTGGTTTCCTGCAAACACAAAATATCCGGCGACTCCCCGGCCATCCATTCAAAAAACCTTTTTTTTTCGATCGCGCGGATGCCGTTGACGTTCCAGGAGATCAGGCGCATGTTACCCCTGCTTTTTGATCTGCGGCGGCGCGATGATCCCTGCGGAAACAACCATCTTCAGTGATTCTTCCACACTCCAGCCCGGGTCCATGGTCTGCGACGGTTTAACGAAAAAAATAAAACCTGTGGTGGGATTGGGAGCCGTGGGGACAAATATTTTTAAAAGGTCTTCCCCTGTGTTTTCATCTTTAACGCTCCCCGTCACGAACGCCGGCGTCCATACTCCGCCGGGCGTGCAGTTGACCAGAACGGCTTTTTTAAAGGCCTGTTTGTCCTCGGTTACCGACAAACTTTCGGACAATTGTTTGCCGACCTGATAGATCGCTTTGATGACAGGAATGCGTTCGCTAATGCTGCTGATCAAATGAAAAATCTGTTTGCCGACAACATTGCTGACAATGAGGCCGATCAAATACAGGCAGACCAAAACCAGCAGGATCCCGAGGCCGGGGATCTGGCGCACATGGATGAACTGCTCCAGAAAACCCATGACACGTTTGTCGATCAAGAAATATAAAAGCCGTATGGCAATGATCGACAGGACTAACGGGATGATGGCCAGAAGGCCGCGGAAGATGTACGTGCGCACGTGGGAAAAAAAATGTTTCATATAAGGAAATTATATTAACATTAAAAGCAGTAGGAAAGTAAGAAATTTTTTGTATAATTATGGAGCCATGGACCGTAAACCATTTGCTCCCAA